>NZ_CM192975.1:4755000-4856575 GCF_041475745.2 Xanthomonas sp. NCPPB 2866
AGCGTTGATAAGAGAGCCGACCCCGCGAGGTGCTGCGCTATCGATCACCGGCGTGCTCGGTAAGAATGCATGCACTAGATAGAGAGCTCCAATGTCTCCCTTACGCAGCCTGCTTCGCGATCTGTCCCTGCCTGCGATTGCTGCGGGCTTCGTCACCGTGCTGGTGGGCTTTGCCAGTTCTGCGGTGATCGTGTTCGAGGCGGCGCGTCACCTGGGCGCGGATCAGGCGCAGATCGCCTCGTGGATGTGGGCGCTCGGCATCGGCATGGGCGTGACCTGCATCGGGCTGTCGCTGCGCTACCGGGTGCCGGTGGTGACGGCTTGGTCCACGCCGGGTGCGGCCATGTTGATCGGCAGTGCGGCAGGGGTGCCGTTGCGCGAGGCAGTCGGCGCGTTTGTGCTGGCGGCGGTGCTTGGCATGCTGGCCGGCTTCTCGGGGTTATTTGAGAAGGCGATCCGACGCATACCCATCTCGCTGGCCTCGGGCATGTTGGCCGGGGTGCTGTTGCGCTTCGGGCTGGACCTGTTCGTGGCGATGCAGAGTCAGGTGTGGCTGGCGCTGGCGATGCTGGCGGCCTATCTGGCCGGGCGGCGCTGGTTTGCGCGCTATGCGGTGATCGCGACCTTGCTGGTCGGCGTGGCGATTGCGGCCGGCAGCGGGTTGATGCAGTGGAAGAGCGTGCAGCTTGAACTGGCCCGGCCGGTGCTGGTGGTGCCGTCGTTGTCGTGGGCGGCGTTGTTCGGGCTGGCGATTCCGTTGTTCGTGGTCACCATGGCCTCGCAGAACGTGCCGGGCGTGGCGGTGATCCGCGCCTCCGGCTACGCGGTACCAATCTCGCCGACGATCGGCTGGATCGGAGTGGTCAATACGCTGCTGGCACCGTTCGGTGGCTATGCCTTGAACCTGGCGGCCATCACTGCGGCGATCTGCATGGGCCGCGAAGCGCACGAGGATCCGGCGCGGCGTTACACCGCTGCGGTGAGCGCGGGCGTGTTCTATGTGCTGATCGGCGTGTTCGGTGCGACCGTGGCGGCGGTGTTTGCCGCCTTTCCGCGCGAGCTGGTGATGGCCATCGCCGGGATCGCCTTGCTGGGCACGATCGGCAACAGCCTGGCGGCCGCCTTGCAGCAGGACAGTGAGCGCGAAGCGGCCTTGATCACCTTCCTGGTGACCGCATCGGGGCTGACGTTGGGCGGGATCGGCGCCTCGTTCTGGGGCTTGGTGGCCGGGACGATCACCTTGCTGGTGTTGCGACCGCGGGCCTAGGGCAGCGATCAGAACGACGGCGCGCACCGCCAGGCGGGCGCGGCCGGTGCACGGAACCGGCGTGAACCACTCGACACTGCGCTTCTTCCGCGCCGTCCGCACCCCGCTGGCGACTGCGGGCTCCGTTTCGCCAGCCACTCCTGGCCGCGGCAGACGATTCGGTTGCGGGCCGCGCTTATTCCGGGTCGCGTAGCTGCAGCAGCCAGTGGGCGGTGACGCCATTGGGGCTGGGCAGCGGTTCGAGATGGAACTGACGGTAGACCGGCGCGCCGCCCTGCGAGCGCAGCGGCAGGGTGACATAGGCGGCGCGCCCTTGCCGCAGCGCGTCTTCGAGCAGCTCCACCTTGGACGGGGCGGCATCGCTGGCCAGCAGGGACAGGATGTCGCAACCGATCAGGTCGGCCACTTCGGTCTGGCTGAGTTCTGCGAAGGCCGGGTTGGCGAACATCAGCCGGTGCGCGTCCGCGGTGCCGCGTTCGATGATGGCCACGCCATCGCGCAGCCGCGAGAGCGAGGCTTCGAGCAAGGTGAAATCCTGCTGGAAGCGCTTGCGCTCCATCAGTTCGATCAGCACGCGCAGGCTGCGCGCCGATTCCAGGTGCAGCGGCGACCAGCGTCGCGCGCGACCGCGCACGGTTTCCTGCCACAGGTCGAAGCTCTTGCGTGGCGACAAGCGCGAATTGGGAATGTCCTGCAGCTTGGCCAGCTGCGGATTGCCGGCCCATTTGACCTGCTGCACCTGCTCGCGGCGGGTCCACAGCAAGGCGCTGCGCGACTGCGGCATCAGCGGCACGAAAATGAAACCGGCCGCCAGCGGGGCGAGGTCGGCCAGCTCGGGGAACACCTCGCCGATCGCATCCACATGCAGGGCGCCGACTGCGTCTTCGCGCAGGGCATCGTGGTGTTCGGATTCGATGTGGTCGCGGATGCGGCGCAGCGCGGCCGCGTCCGGGGCGCTGCCATGCCGGCTGATCTCGCCGCCATGGAAGATCGCCACGCCGTCGGCGTCGACCACGTCCATCAGGTCGGGCGCCATGTCGGCGAGCATTTCCACGGTCATCTGGTCGGCGTCATTGAAGTCGGTGATCAGCTTCTCGCGCACGGTGAGCAGCACCGATTCCATGTGCGCACGCGCCACCGCCTGCAAACCGCCGATGCGCCCGGCCAGCGCGCGGGTCACTGCATCGGTGGCATCGCGCATGGCGTGGCTGGTGAAGTGCGGGCTGTAGTGGTGGCAGGCGATCAGCCCCCACAGCGCATCGTTGACGACGATCGAGGACACCAGCGTGGCGGTCACGCCCATGTTGGCCAGGTATTCCAGATGCACCGGGGAGACGCTGCGCAGGCTGACATCGCTCAGGTCCACCGGGGTGCCCAGGCGCGGATGCAGGGTGGGTTCGATCGGCGACGCCCGATAGCCGACATCGGCGATCTGGCGGACGCGGTTGCGCAGGTACAGCGCGCGCGCCTGGGCCGGGATGTCGGTGGCCGGGTAATGCAGGCCGAGATAGGCATCCAGCTCGGGCTGGCGCGCTTCGGCGATGATGTCGCCATTCCACTCTTCGTCGAAGCGGTACACCATCACCCGGTCGAAGCCGATCATGCTGCGCAGCCCCTTGGCGGCGCGCACGGCGGCTTCGGCGATGCCGGGATCGCGCTCGATGCTGCGCAGCAGCGGCAGCGCTTCGCGCAGGGTGACGTCCATCAGGCGTGCGTCGCGCGGCTCGATTTCCACCAGCCACTGCTCCGGATACAGATGCCAGGCAGCCACCCAGGGGTGGTCGGTGGGTGCTGCACGCAGGGGAAAGCGCACGTCGGCATGCAGCAGGTGCTGCGCCTGGTCCTCCACCGCGAATGGCTGCTCGCCGGGCAGTTCCAGCGCTTGCGTGTAGACCATGCCCAGCAGCTCGGCCAGCGGTACACCGAGCAGGTCGGCGGCGGTGGTGCTGGCCTGCACGATACGGCCGTCGGCCGGCTCGATCACCAGCAGCACGCCGTACGGCTGGATCAGGCCGGGGATATGGATCGGCTCACGCGCGCAGACATCCATATCCAGGGGTTCGGTGGGCTGATTCACGGGCGCGGCTCCGCTGCAAGACAGGTATGGAAGTGGGCAAACATGCGCTGCGCACCGTCGATGGCGGACGCGCGCGCGGAAGAGGTGTCCAGGCGTTGATCGAGCATGGCCTGGAACCGGCGCCAGCCAGCCGGGTCGTCGTTGGCCAGTTCGAAATAGCGCAAGGCGTCAGCCAGCGCGGGCTGCTGCTTGCGCAAGGTGCGCGCGATCATCCGCCCGCCGAGCTGCGAGCCTTCGATGACGTAGAGCATGCCCCAGCGCGCGGCATCGTTGCCGGCGGCAGGCGCCGCGATGGGCGGCTGTGGCGGCTGCCCAAGCGTGTGCAGGTCCTCGCGCAGGGCCGGGACGCGGCGACGGTACTGCCAGCCGGTGCCGATCAGGGTGCTGAGCCAGTCGCTCAATTGCGCTTCGAAGCCGGCCAGCAGCGCATGGTGCCGGCGCAGGATCAGCGTGTAGGCAGCGCGATCGACCCGCCCCTGCCCCAGCGCCTGCATCAGCGGAACCGTCTCGACCAGGCGGTGGGCGTCCTGCGTGGCGTGGCGCAGCGCGAGCGCGGCCGAGGGCGGAACAGCCAGGGTGTCAGGACACATAATGAGTGGAGGCGGTGCCGCAGCACGGAATGCATCAGCCTAGCAGTGACTGCGCAAATCAGATAAAGCGGGCGCGAGCACAAGCTGAATAGGTTGGCATCATCCCTGTGCCGCGGGGGCCATGCCGGCCCCCCGCCCTGCCCGCCGCCAGGCCATGACCCAGCCTGCGGCAAGCAGAACACCCGCCAGCAACCAGGGTGCGCCGGGCAGATGCAGCGGTGCGCCCGTGCCGATAAACCAGGCGAACACATTGGCAAACAGCAGCGGACCGGCGATACCGGCCAGACTGACCAGGCTGGTCAGCGCGCCCTGCACGCGGCCCTGCGCATCGGCGCCGACCTCGCGGGTGATCAAGGCCTGCGCGGCCGGTGCGGCGATCGCCCAGAACGCACTGATCGGCACGCCGATCAGGAACGCGGTACCGCTGTCGGCCAGCCCGTAGATGACGAAACCGACCACCCCGCAGCCCAGACCCAGCAGCAGCGCACGGCGTTCGCCCAGCCAGCGCACCAGCCGGCCGACCAGCAGCGCATTGACGATGATGCTGCACACGCCGACGCCGGCCAGCACCCAGCTCACCTCGCGCGGGCCCCAGTGGTATTGATAACCGGCGAACAGCACGAAGATGCTGGGATAGACGTAGTGCGCCAGGTTGGCCAGAAACACCACCGAGGCCAGGCTGAACACCTGCGGATAACGGCGCAGCAGCTTGAGTGCGCCGAGCGGGTTGGCATGCGACCAGTCCAGGCGTGGCGTGCGGCGTTCGGCAGGCAAGGATTCGGGCAGCACGAACCAGCCATACAGCACGTTCAGCAGCGCCAGCCCGGCGGCAAACCAGAACGGCCAGCGCAGGCCGATGCTGCCCAGCCAGCCGCCGATCAACGGCCCGGCGACAAAACCAATACCGAACGCGGCGCCAAGCATGCCGAACGCGCCGGCGCGTTTGTCGGCCGGGGTGACGTCGGCGATGTAGGCATTGGCGGTGGAAAAGCTGGCCGAGCACACGCCGGAGATCACCCGCGCCAGCAGCAGCATCGGCAGGGAATGGGCGACCGCCATCAGGATGAAGTCCAGGCCCAGCCCCAGGCAGGAAAGCAGGATCACCGGGCGGCGGCCGTAGCGGTCGGACAGGGTGCCCTGCAGCGGCGAGCAGACGAACTGGATGGCGGCAAACAAAAAGCCGAACCAGCCGATCCAGCCGGCGGCGACGGCGTAGTCGCCCCCGGTGAACTGGCGCACCAGATCCGGCAGCACCGGAATGATCACGCCGAACGACAGCACGTCGATCAGCACGGTGATGAAGATGAAGATCAGCGCGGCGCGGCGCCGGCCCGTGGCGGGAGCGGAATCTGCTGGGAGGGACATCGCGCTGCGCAGTGGGGCGAAGCGGCGAGTGTAGCGGTGGACCGGGTGGCGCAGTTGTGGGGATGAGCTGTCGCCTGATACGCCCAAGGTCCCACTCACTGAAAGCACCTCTCCTGCGGGGCGAGAAGGCATGGCTTGCGCGCCACTGGCGCGCGTGCCCTGGAGCACCCGCGCCTCATGCGCGGGGCCGGGGCGCCGAGCGCGGGTTGGGATGAGGGTATGGACGAAGCCACAGGCATTGTGAGGTGGCGCGAGGCTTCGCCCGCACCCTCATCCGCCCCTTCGGGGCACCTCCTCCCGGCGGGAGAAGGGAGCCGTGCTGCTTCTTTCCTGTGTTGGAAGGCAGTGCAGGCTCTGCGCGAGCCCGGGGCGATTGTTGCGCTTACTCGACGCTGATGGTCTGGGTCAGCGTGTGGCTGGCGCCGGGGGCGAGTTCGATGACGTCCGGGCCGGCGTTGGCCGCTTCCAGGCAGACGTAATCGCGCCAGCCCTCGCCCACGTCGGCCATCTTGGCGGCCGCCTCGTCGCCCGGGTTCCAGGCCACCAGCGAGCGACTGCCTTTGGTGGCGATGACGATGCGGCGGCCGAGTACCGGGTCGGTCAGGGTGTAGCGGCCGCCGGCGTTGGTGTAGATGCGGTCGCTGCGGCCGGGGTCGCGTGGGTCGCGCAGGCTCCAGTCGCCCTGCTGGCGGTGGGCGGTGGCGTAGTTCTCGTACTTGTCGAGGTAGTCCAGCCCGTCCAGGCCCTGCACGCTGACGGTGAGCGCGTCGCCGACGCGGAAGTAGTTGTGCAGCGCCTGGGTGAAGCGCACCGGGGCCGGGCTGGTGTTTTCGGTGATCAGGCTTTGTTCGAGGGTGCGGCCGATGCGCAGGGTCATGCGCAGGCGCAGCGCCAGGTCGTCGAAGCTGGGCGGGGTCAGCGTGAGCACCAGGGTGCCGTCGTCCTCGCGCCGGCTCTCGGTGAGCTGCCAGGGCACGGTGCGCACGAAGCCGTGTGCAGGGACCTCGCCGGTCTGGTCCTGGCGGCCGAAGTACGGCCAGCACACCGGCGCGCCGCCGCGGATCGGTGTGGGCGGCTGCTTGGCGGTGGGCGACAGCCACATCACGTCCTGCCCGCCCTTGGGCACGAACGACAGCAGCTGGCCACCGAACAGGCTGATGGCCGCAGTGGAGAACGGGGTGTCGATCAACAGCGAGGGAAAGCCGTGGAAGTCGCCTGTGCGCAGGCCGGTGAGGTCGGACATGGGGGGTGCCTTCTGGACGATGGGGGATTGGACGAATGCGGGATAGGCGGCCGGCAGCTTGAACGCGGTGACGCGGATGGCCGCCGCGCCGGCGACCGGCGGGGCGGCGCGCAGGGCGGTAAGGATGCGTTGGCCGGGGCGGCCGTCGGCCGGCTGCAGGCCCAGGCGGGTCTGCTCGACCTGGATGGCGCGCCGGCTGGCGGTGCCGATCATGCCGTCGGCCTCGCCGATCAGATGGCCGCGCGCCAGCAGCAATTGCTGCAGTTCGCGCCGTTCGGGCCGGCCCAGGCCGGGGTCGTCGGTGGGCCAGGCGGCGACCAGGCCGGCGCCACCGCGCAGCCGGTCGGCGAGCAGGGCGATCGACAGCGCGTAGCTTTCGGCGGCGTTGTAGGCGTAGATCGCGTCGTAGTTGCGGAACACCAGGAATGCCGGGCCGGTCGCGCCGGCCGGCAGCAGCAGGGCGGCCGGGGTTTCGGCGGGTAGACCGGCCGGCGCCAGCGCCTTGCCATCGGTGCCGAGCAGGCCGGCGTTTTGCCAGGCCTGCAGCGGTTGACGCCGGGTGCGGCCGGCCTTGCTGGCGTCGAAGCCGGCAGGCAGGCGGACTTCCATGCCCCAGGGGCGGGCACGCTCCCAGCCGGCCTTGACCAGATAGTTGGCGGTGGAGGCCAGCGCGTCGGGAATGCTGGCGACCAGGTCGCGGCGGCCGTCGCCGTCGCCATCCACCGCGATGCGGGCATAGGTGGAAGGCATGAACTGAGTCTGCCCGAAGGCGCCGGCCCAGGAGCCGGTCAAGCCATTCGGCGACAGATCGCCTTGCTGCAGCAGGCCGAGCAAGGCGAGAAATTCGCCGCGAAAGAACGGCTGGCGGCGGCCCGCGCACGACAGCGTGGCCAGCGAGACCAGCAGCGGGCGCTTGCCGGTAACGCGGCCGTAGTCGCTCTCCACGCCCCAGACCGCCACGATGGTGGCCGGATCGACCCCGGTCTGTTCGGACAGGCGGGTAAGCAAATCGCGGTGGGTGGCCAGCATGGCCTGGCCGTCGGCGACGCGTTGACTGTCGACCAGGCTGGCGAGGTAGTCCCAGATCGGAGTGGTGAATTCGGGCTGGGCATCGAGCAGCGGCAACACGCTGGGGTCGGGCGCCAGGCCGGCGGTGAAGCGCTGGAAGTCGGCGGTCGCCACGCCCTTGGCGGCGGCCTGGGTCTGCAGGCCGGCCAGGCAGCGGTCGAAGGCCGGATCGGCGCAGGCGATCAGCGGCGCCAGCGCCAACAGCGCAGGCAGGACGCGCCGGGTCGGCATCACGGCGCGATCGCCGGCGTGTGGACGGAGGTCATGCGGTGGAGCGCTCCTGCGGCAGGTCGAGCCGCCGAGGATAGCCAACCTGGCTGGTTGCAGGCGTGCAGGCCGTGATGTTGCGACGGCATCGTGCGCTGCGCTGGTCGGCAGCGATACGCAGGGATGACTGTGCGGTGCGTACGCTTTTCAGCGCGATGGGCACGACGCAGAGATCGTGTGGCGCGAGTCGGAGAATGATGTTGCGTGCCGATGGAGTGGCATCGGTCCGGCCCGCCTGGCGAAGACACCGCGGCAACCCAGCCGCGTCGATCGCCGCGCCTAGCTACCGTCGCCGGTGATGCCGGTCAGCAGCGACAACGCCGGGCTGGAGGGGCTGGTGTCGGGCATGCGTCGGGCGCGCGCGCTGCGCGGGGCGTCGTGGCGGGGGCCGAACCAGATCAGTGCCGTGGCCAGGCACGCCGGCAGCACGATCGCGAACACCACGATGGCCACAAGCACCCACTGCCAGAGATTGAAGGTTGCCATCATCGTGTCCGCCCCGCGGCGAGCTCCGCCGAGGCGGCAAGCTTCCGGGATCGGCTGCGAACGTGGCGTCGAGAAAGCACGGCCGAGCCTGCCGTTCGTCGGAACGAACGGGGTGCCGGCTATCGCGTCAGATCACGCGGGCGATGGAGACAGCTCGCGTGATTGCAGCAGCAACGCGGCGCATTGATCGCCCCGCACGCTCGCCGCACCAGCCAGGCTTCGGCAACGCGCGTTGCCACAGGGTCCGTCTGACGCCCGGCGGCTTCAGGCAAACCGCTCCAGCAGGAAATCGACGAAGCTGCGTACCGTGACCGAGCGCCAGCGGGTTTGGGGATAGAGCACGCTTAGTGGACGGTGCAGCTCCCGGTCCTGAAACAGCCGCACCAGCCGGCCCGCTTCCACGTCGGCACGCAACAGGAACGCCGGCTGCAGCACGATGCCCAGGCCCTGCAAGGCCGCCAGGTGCAGAGCCGGGCCGCTGGTGAGATGCAACTGCGCGCGCGACAGCGGGCCGATTCGCTCGCCGGTGTAGTCCTGCCACTGGCCGAGCGCCTTGGCATCCATCCCCAGGCATTGGTGCCCGGCCAGCTCGGCAAGCCGTTGCGGGGTACCGTTGCGGTGCAGATAGGCCGGCGTCGCGCAGCACCACAGGCGATAAGGCTGCAGCGCGCGCGCCACCAGCGAGGACTCGCCCAGCGCCCCGATGCGGACGGCTACATCGATGCCCTCGTCGACCAGATCCTGCACCCGATCGCTGAGCTGCAGATCCAGGCTCACCTGGGGATGGCGCTGCAGATACTCGCCAAGCACCGGCGTGAGCCCATAGGTTCCGAACGACACCGGTGCGGCGACCCGCAGCGGCCCGGCCGGTTCCAGGCGCTGACCGTCGGCCTGCACCTGTGTATCGGCGACCAGCTCGAGAATCTCCCGGCAACACCCGTAGTAGGCCTCGCCAAACGCGGTCAATCGCTGCCGTCGCGTGGTCCGCACCAACAACTGCAGACCGAGACGTTGCTCCAGGGCGCGCAGGTGGTTGCCCGCCATGGTCGGGGAAATGCCATGCGCTTGCGCCGCCGCGGCGAGGCTGCCGCCGTCCACCACGCGGACGAACACCTGCATGCTGTCCAGCAGATCCATTCAACACTCCTGCTTGCCAATCAATGCAGGATAACGGCGTTTATCGCGGCTCGATAACGGATCAGGCTGGGGCCCTCACTCAGACGGACGTTGTCGATGGATCTGCAATTGCGTGAACACACGGCACTGGTGACCGGCGCCAGCACCGGAATCGGCGCCGGCATCGCCCGCGTGCTGGCGGCCGAGGGGGTGCAGCTGGCGATCACCGCGCGCCGCGCCGACAGGCTGGAACAGCTGGCCAGCGACATCGCGGCGCAGGGTCACCCGCGCCCGCTGGTGATCCCCGGCGACATCACCAGCGCGACCGAGATCACGCGCATCGCCCGGGATGCCAGCCAGACGCTGGGCCGGATCGAGATCCTGGTCAACACCGCCGGTGGCGCACGCCCTTTTGCGCTGGAGGCCAGCGATGCGGACTGGGACGAAGCCTTCGCGCTCAACTTCGGCAGTGCCCGGCGCATGACCCAGGCCCTGCTGCCCGGCATGCGCCACCGGCGCTGGGGCAGGATCATCAACTTCAGCGGCAGCATGGAGCCCCGCGAGGTCAACGGCGCCGGCGCGGCGAAGGCAGCGCTGCAGTTCTGGGCCAAGGGAATGGCCTCGCAGCTGGCGGCCGAGGGCATCACGGTCAACACCATCGCACCGGGACGCATCAACTCCGAACAGGTGCTGGACAAGCTCCATCCCACGCCGGAAGCGCGCCAGGCCTTCATCGCGCGCCATGTGCCGATCGGCTACTTCGGCGAACCCGACGACATCGCTCATCTGGTCGCCTATCTGGCCTCGCCACATGCACGCTATCTGACCGGTGAGGTGATTGCCGTGGACGGCGGCCTGCACGCCTTCGCCCACTAGTACGGCCGACTACCGACGTTACCGAGGGCCGGTGGAGGCCAGGCAGGCCGATATCGGCCGCAGCGGCGCGGTGCCGGCACGCAGGTGCCGACGAGCGTTAGACCCTGCCGCGTCCTGGTGGTGTCCCGGCAGCGACAGTGCCGGGCCGTGCTCAGCGCGCGTCGAGGTAATACCAGCGGCCGTCTTCGCGCACGAAGCGGCTGTGTTCGGTCATGCGCACCGCGCTGCCGCCGCCGATGCGGTAGCGGGCCAGGAACGCCACCTCGGCGGTGTCGGTGCCGGTCTCGATGACGCGTTGCACGGTCAGGCCGAGCCAGGTGGTGCGGCCGCCCTCGTCCAGCGACAGCTCGGGTGGGCGCGTGGACGGATGCCAGCTGGCGAGCAGGTACGCCACATCGCGGCGGACGTAGGCGCTGTAGCGCGCACGCATCAAGGTTTCGGCATCGGGCGCGGCGGCACCGGCGTGGTAGTGCCCGCAGCACTGCGCGTAGGTGGCGGCGCGGCCGCAGGGACAGGGATCGTTGGGAGTGGAAGTCGGCATCTGGCGATTGTGCGGGAAGTGGGAAGGGAGGCGGGGTTTCTGCGCGTTTATGCTGTCGCCCCGTCGTGCGGAGCACCGCCTTGCTGGAACTGATTCCCACCGAGTTGCCGTGGCTGCTGTGCATCGCGTTTGTCGCCGGGCTGGTGGATGCGGCAGTCGGCGGCGGTGGCCTGATCCAGTTGCCGGGATTGTTTGCCACCCTGCCGCAGCAGGCGCCGTCGCTGGTTCTGGGCACCAACAAGTTCAGCGCGATGTTCGGCACCGGTGCCTCGGCGTGGCGCTATGCGCGCACTGTGCGCTTTCCGTGGCGACCGGTGCTGTACGCGACGGTGGCGGCGTTTACGTTTTCGTTTCTGGGCGCGACCGCGGTCAGCCTGATGCCCAAGCAGGCAGTGCGGCCGCTGATCCTGGTGCTGCTGATCGCGATGCTGGTCTACACGCTGATCAAGAAGGACTTCGGTGCGCTGCATCGGCCACGCCAGATCGGCCGGCGCGAATTGATCACTGCCTTGGCGATGGGCGCGGCGATCGGGTTCTACGACGGGTTCTTCGGGCCCGGTACCGGCAGCTTCCTGATCTTCCTGTTCATCCGCTTCTTCGGGCTGGACTTTCTGCGCGCCTCGGCCGCGGCCAAGGTGGTGAACCTGGCCACCAACCTGGCGGCGCTGTCGTTCTTCCTGCCCAGCGGCCAGGTGATGCTGGCGATCGGCATCCCGATGGCGGTGGCCAACGTGGCCGGTGCGGTCGCCGGCACGCGGATGGCGCTACGCGGCGGCACGCCGCTGATCCGCACGTTGTTCCTGGTGCTGGTCATCGTGCTGATCGGCAAGATGGGCTGGGATCTGCTGCACGGCGCTTAGAACTCCATACTCAGCGTCGCCGACACGGTGCGCGGTGCGCCGGGAGAGTAGTGGTCTGCTGTCCCCGACCTGCGGCGCCCGCGACCGCAGCGCGGTGACGCAGGCATCCAGGTGGCGCGCTCAGCGTTTTCCGCGCGGCTTGCCTGCAGATCCGCGCGTGGATGCGGGACGCGCCTTGGCCGCGGTTTTGGTTGGCAAGGGCTTGATTGGTGCGGGCCTGGCCGCGCTGCGCGCCGCGGTTGTCCTGGTTGCCTTGGTTGCGCCACCCAGCGAAGTGGTGGCGCGCCTGGTCGCTACCGTCGACTTGGCAGCGGGCTTTTTCGGCGCTGCCGCTGTTGTCGCGGCCTTGTTCGGCCTGGTAGTCGGTTTGGCGGACGCGGTCGTGCGCCTGGATGCCGTCCCGGTGTTCGCTGGCGTCCTGGCCGGTTTGGTCGGTGTTGCCGGCTTGCGCGCTGTGCCCGCTGCAGGCGATGCACGCCTGGCTGATGCAGGTTTGGCGGATGCGGCCTTGCCCGCTGCGGCCTTCGCCGCTGCCGACTTGCCTGATCCCGCACGTGCGCTGGAAGCGGCTGTCTTCGCGGGCTTCGGCGTGGCTCGAACAGCCGGCGTCGATGCCGGCGCGACCTTGCTGGCGCGCTTGCTCGCCCCGGCTGCTACGTCGTCCTGTGCAGGGACGTCCTGAAGTGCCGCGCCCTCAGCGCCAGAGACAGCACCGGTGCTGTCCATCCGCGTTTCACCCTGCGTCGAACGCGGTGCATCCTCGCGCTGCGCAGCGCTCACCGCCTGTTCCGTCACCGCTGCAGCTACCTCGTCCCCACGCGAGCGCTCGGGCAACTGGAGTCGCTGCGCCTGCTCGTCGTATTCGATCAGCAGCACGCCGGAGTTATGCCGGCCGCTGATTTCCACAAAACAGGCACCGCCGATGAACGGCTCCAGCGTCATCACCGATTTCAGCGGTGTGGCCACCACCATCTGGAAACCGAAGTTCTCGAAGATGTTCATCGCCAGCGCGGTGAATTCGTTGTCGGCCTTGTCGAAGGCTTCGTCCAGCACCACCGCGCAGTAGCGCGGCAGTTCGCCGTCTTCGCCACCGAGCTGGTAGCGCAGTGCGGCGGCCAGGCAGGTGGTTGCCAGCTTCTGGCGCTGACCGCCGGATTTGCCGGCGCCGCTGCGGTAGATCTCCACCTGCGCGCGGGTCTGCGCATCCAGCTCCACACCGATGAATTCCACATGCTGGCGCACGTCCAGCACCTGCTCACGCCAGCGGCGTGCGTCCGGTTCCTGCGCGCCCAGGCGTGCCACCAACGCGCGCAGGGTGGAAAACTGCGCTTCGGCCAGTGCGCGGTCTTCGGTCTGTTGATGCGACAACACCGCGCGCAGCTGTTGCTGGAATTCCTGCACCTCGCCCAGGCGACGGTCGCTGACCTCGATGGTCAGCAGCGTGCCGCGATTGAACGGCACCTGCTCCAGACTGGCGTTGACCTCGTCCATGCGCTGCTTGATGCCCTTGTGGGCCTCGGCGGTGTGGCGCTGCAGGGCCAGCAGATTGTTCTTGCTCTGGGTCTGCAGCAGATCGAAGAAGCGGTGCTCGTGGCGCGGCAGGCCATCGCTCTCCAGGCGATCCAGGCGCGCGAGAAAATCGTCGGCACTGGCCAGGCTCACGGTGAAATCGCCGCTGTCTTCCGGCCATTGCTGGCAGTACTTGCGGAAGCAATCGAGCAGCTGCGCGCTGAGCCGGCTGTCGCGCCCCTGGCTCTCTGCCAGTTGCTCGGCCAGGCCACGCTCGACCACGCGGAAATGCGCTTCCAGATTGTCCAGCGACAGCGGTGCCAACGCCGCCAGGCGTTCGCGCAGGCCCTGCAGCTGGGTGGGCGTGAGCGTGGCGGTGCCGGCACGGCTGGCACAGGCAGCGTGCTGCTGTTCGAGCCGGACCCGCTCGCGTGCCAGCTGCGCGCGCTCCAGCCGCACGTCCTCGTAGGTGCGCTTGGCCTGGTCGCGCAAGGTACGTGCGGTCTCGATCGCCTGGCCGAGCGCGCGCAGGCCGCTGTTGCCTTCGCGCAGCTGCTGCAGCTGTTCGTCGATGTCGCTCAGGCGCTGCAGCTTGGGGCCGACATCGATCTCGTCCCAGTCGCGCTCCACCAGCGTGTGCGCGGCCAGCTGCCGTTCCTGGTCCTGTTCGCGTTGCTTGCGCAGCGCGGCCACGTCGGCATCGCAGCTGGCGATGCGCTGGGCAAGCGTCTGCGCTTCGCGCTCGAACACCTTGAGCTTGTCGCGGTTGTCGTGGCCCAGCAACCAGCGCTTGCGGTCGTTGACCGCATGGCGGTCGTCCTTTTCGTAACGGTCGCCGGGATGCTTGACCTGCCCTTCGCGGGTGATGGCGCGGTCGGCATTGCGCAGCGCGGCGGCGTTATCGACGCATTCGTAGTCGAAGCGACGCATCAACTCGTTGCGCAGCCACTCGGTGAAGGCATGCTCGCGCAGCTGCAGCTTGCCCGGCAATGCACGCGCATCCGGCGTGCGCGCATGCAGCGCATCGTTGCGGCGTACCCGGAAATACACCAGCCGGGTGCCGAGTTGGGTGCGGTTGACCCATTCGCTGACCTGCGCGTAATGGCGGTCGTCCACCAGCAGCGACTGCGCAAAACCGCTCAGCACGCGCTCGATCGCGCCGCGCCAGGCAGATTGATCCTCGCGCACCTGCACCAGTTCGCCGACGAACGGCAGTGCCGCTTCGGCAATGCCGGTGTCCTCGCACAGGCGCGCGCGCAAGGCTTGCATCGGTGCCGGCATGCTGGACGGCGCACGCTTCAAGGCATCCAGTTCGGCGCGGATCTCGGCAAAGCGCCGCTCATCGTCGCGGCGCACACCCATGCGCTCGGCGATCGCCTCATCCAGCGCGCTGGCGTCGTGCTTGCCGTTCTCGAGCACGGTCTGCGCGTACGCGATCTGCTCGGCAAAGCCGCTGGCGCCTGCGGCCAGGGCGGTGCCGAGCTGGCGGCAGGCCTGTTCGATCTGCACGCGACGCCGCAGGCGCTCGTCACGCTCGCGCTCGACCCGGGCGCGCTCGCGTTCGAGTTCCTCGATCTGTTCGCCACCGGCGGCGCGTTGTTCGCGTTCCAGCCCGGCGAGCTTCTGTTCGTGATTGTCCAGCGACTCACGCCGCTGGCCTTCTTCGCCGGCCAACCCGCGGTCCTGGCTGTCGAGTTCGTGCAGGCGCGTCTCCAGCAAGGCTAGACGCTGCTGTTCGCGGTAGCTGTCCACGCCCAGCTGCAGCTCGCGCAACTCGCCGACGCTGTGGCGCAGGGCCATCAGCGCCGCATGGTGCTCGCGTGCCGGGCTGAGCGTTTCCACCTGCCGGCGTGCGGTGACCACTGCATGGTGTGCGCCGTCGAGTTCGGCGAAGTCTTCCACCAGCCGGTCGGCCGCCTCGAACGTGCGCGGCTCGTCCAGCATGAAGCCGCGCAGGAACACATTGAGATCGCCCAGGTTCTTGGCCGACTGGGTCTTGTGCAGCAACCGCAACGCCATCTCGTTGCCGATGCCCAGCGCATGCCGAAAGCGCTCTGCGTAGCCGGCAAAGCCGTCGAAATGCGCGACCTCCTCGCCAAGACGCGCCTTGAGCCTGCGCAGATCCAGATCGAAGCCATCCAGCTCGCTGGCCACATCGAAGCTGCGCGGCGCGACCATGTAATGCCGGCGCACATCGGCCGCGGCATTGCCGCTGCCGGCGATCCAGAACAGGCGAATCAGGCTGACCGTCTCGCCGTGCGCGTTGCGGTATTCCAGCACCAGCGCCGACCAGGTGGCGCCCTTGCGCAGGTATTGGGTGGCGATCTCGCCCGAGGCGCTGTCCTGCTGATCGGCCCAGGCACCGCGCACATACGACACCAGGCTGCGATCGCGCCCGCTGCGCTCGGCCTCGCGTGCGGCGGCGTTGAAGTCGACGATGCTGGGCGGGGTCAGCAATGCCGACATCGCATCCAGCAGGGTCGACTTGCCCGACCCGGAGCGCCCGACGAACAGGAAGCCCTTCTCGGCGATCGGCACCTCGGTCAAGCCGTTGAACGTGCCCCAGTTGTGCACCTGCAAGCGCCGCATGCGGAAC
Source organism: Xanthomonas sp. NCPPB 2866 (assembly GCF_041475745.2). Classification (NCBI taxonomy): domain Bacteria; kingdom Pseudomonadati; phylum Pseudomonadota; class Gammaproteobacteria; order Lysobacterales; family Lysobacteraceae; genus Xanthomonas; species Xanthomonas sp. NCPPB 2866. The sequence goes on from NZ_CM192975.1 coordinate 4,770,862, forward strand.
TGCTGCGCGCGCTGCTCGGCAAGCGAATCAGTGAACAGGGACGCGCCCGGCTGCGCCGGCGACAGGTTGGACTGGTAATTCATGGCTCACTCACCAAACGGGATGACGGGTAACGCTGAAGACGACGTACATCAGGACTGTTTGTAGCGGGGTGTTGCGTGCTGCTGGGCTGGTGGCGGTGCTGTGGTCTGGGAGTGATTCGGTACAGACCCTTCGCGGCCGGGGCCGCTCCTACGGGTGCGGTGGTCTGCGTTGACGTGGGGCGGCGGCGGCCGATAAGGAAGCTGGATGCCTTGCTGCAGCCCGTGGAAAAAGTGATCGCGTTCGATCGGGCGTGAGAGCCGACATCCGTCGCACAACGCACGACTGCACAAACTCCACGCATCCCGGGCGTCATACATCGGGCATTGCGATCGGCCGTCCGCTCATCCGCGCTTCGGGCACCTTCTCCCGATGGGAGAAGGTACTTAGTCGAGCGCAACGTCCCCCTCGCGCAAGCCGCGATACGCCACCACCAGGGCCTGCACGTCTTCGGCCGAGAACAGCAACTTCAGCACCGGCGAGACCTCGTAGCGATCCTCGCTGCCGCGCAACCGCGACAGCAACTGGTTCTCGCGCATCTTGCCGATCGCCGTCAGCACCCGTCGCGCGAATCCGGCGCGGTCGGTAGACACGTTCTTCTCGTAGACCGACAAGGCTTCCACCAACTGCGCCTCGTCCACCACCGCCCGCTCGCCGCGCGTATCGGCTTCGGCCAGTTGCTGGCGCAGGAACAGCAGCAGCACCGACTCGATAAAGGTCAGCGGCGCGCTGCGCAGCAGGGTCGGCGATTCCAGCTCGGCGGTGTCGGCCTGCCGGGTGAAGGCCACCCCGCCCTCGCGGTCCAGCACCAGCTCCAGGAACAGCTCGCACAAGACCTGGCGGATCGCCGCCTCGTTGCGTAGCAGCGCAGGCCACAACGCACCGTGGCGTTGCGCATCGATGCTGGGGCCGGCCAGCAGCTGGCACAGCGCGCGCCGCGCGTCGAACGACAGCGTGCCGGTGTCGCCCAGGAACAGTTCGCCGCGCGGCTGTGCAGGCGATGTCTCCGTCAGCGGCGTGCGGCCGGCATCGACCGACGCGCCGCTGTCCTCGTCCGCGTCCAGGCGCGTGTCCTCAGTCCAGTTCATTGCGTTTCTCCCGGGTGAACCACACCAGCGGAATGCGTGCGCGCCGCAGGGCGCCGTCGCCGCCTTCCCATTGCACCGTTTCCATCTGTCCGTCGATCACCACGCCGTGGCGCGTGCCCAGCGACAGGTAACCGATCACGCTGCCCAGGCCCTGCGCGGCCGGACGCTGCTGCAGCGCATCGCCGATGGTCAGGCGCGGGCGCTGGCCGAGCAGCTCGTGCAGGTCGCGGCGCAGGCTGCGCACGTCGATTTCCGATTGCGCGACCAGATCGCCCACGCTGTCGAGCGAGATGTCTGCCGCATCGGCGGCCTGCACGCGGCCATCGACCTGGGTCAGGCGCGGGTCGTGCAGGCGCCATTGCGACAGCGAACGCAGGCGGGCAGCGCTCAACGCCTGGGTGTAGCCGGTGGCGGTGGTGGCGTGCAGGCTGTCGCGCAGCTGCAAGGCTTCGCCCTGCGCCTGCTTGAGCAATTGATTGAGCCGGCGCTGCTCCAGATAGCCGCGGCTCTGCACGAAACCGCGCAGGCTGCGGGCGAAGTGCTGCATCACCGTGTGCACCTCGCCGCCACGCTCCAGCAGCGTGCCGGTCAACCCGCGCAGGAAGGCGCGTTCGCGCCGGTCCAGCTTGCGCGCGAAGCCGCGTGCCAGCAGCGCATCCAGCGCCTGATCGAGCTGGCTGCTCTGCTGGGTGTCGTTGAGCAGGCTCCAGAACGCCTCGAAGGTGCGCCCGGCCTCGCTGTCGGCGATCACGTCCACGCCGTTGAACAGCTGCTCCAGCACATCGCCGCGTGCGCCCTCGTCGTCGATGATGCGTTCGCGGAACTGGCGGTTGAGCTGTTCGAAATCGTCGCGCACGCGATGGAAATCTTCGGCCAGCTCGTCGGAGAGATGGATCAGGTCGCGGGCACGCTCCAGCGCGCGCTTGCCATCCAGCGCAGCCACGCGGCCGGAGGCCACGCGTTCGATCTCGGCATCGATGCGCGCGCGTTCTTCGCGCAGGGCGGCCAGGCGCAGCTCCGGGTCGGCTTCGGTCTGGCCCGCCAGCTGCACCAGCTGCTGGATCACCAGCGACAGGCGGCTTTCGGTGGCGCTGCTGCTGCTCTCGCGCAGGCCGACGATGAAGCGGATGGCCTGGGTGGCCGCGCGCGACAGCTCGTATTCTTCTTCGGCCGCACCTTCGGGCAGGCGGCGTTCCAGCCAGCCCTGCGCCAGCCAATGCGCCAGATAGGCCTGCGCGGTGCGTGGCAACTCGCGCGAGAGCTCGTCGGCGCGCAGCGCGTCGAGCTGGCGCTGCAGGCACTCGTGCAGCACGGCCGAGGGCAGGCGGCGTTCGCCGTCCAGCAACACCGTCTGCAGCAGGCCGATCAGCTCCGGCGCGTGGTCGGCGGCCAGCAGTTTCCACACCGGCTGCTCGCGCAATTGGCGATAGCCGGCGATACGTGCCTGGTGCTTCATGGCGACGGCAACGGCTGCCTCAACGCTTGCCGCCCACTTCGATGAACTGCAGGAACTCGGCGCGGGTGCGCGCGTCCTCGCGGAAGCTACCGAGCATCTTGGAGGTCACCATGCTGACGCCGCGCTTGTGGATGCCGCGGGTGGTCATGCATTCGTGCGAGCCTTCCACCACCACGCCGACGCCGCGCGGCTGCAGCACGTCCTGGATGCACTGGGCGATCTGCGCGGTCATCTTTTCCTGCACCTGGAAGCGCCGCGCATAGCTTTCCACCACGCGCGCCAGCTTGCTGATGCCGACCACCTTGCCGCGCGGCAGGTAGCCCACGTGCACCTTGCCGATGATCGGCGCCATGTGGTGCTCGCAGTGGCTTTCGTAGGAGATGTCGCGCAGCACGATCAGCTCGTCGTAGCCGGCCACTTCCTCGAAGGTGCGTTCCAGATACTCGCGCGGTTCCTCGCGGTACCCGCTGAACCAGTCGCCATAGGCTTCGGCGACCCGGCGCGGGGTATCCAGCAGGCCTTCGCGGGCCGGGTCTTCGCCGGCCCAGCGCAGCAGGGTGCGCACGGCATCTTCGGCCTGGGCCTGGGTGACGGGGGAATCGGGCTGGTCGGACTGGCTCATGCGCAGGGTGCACCCAAAGGGGGCGAGCATGGTACCCGAGGACGGGCCGGCGGCCCCAGTGGCGGTTGCGCCGGCTTGCCGGGGTTCAGTGACTATTGATTCATTGTTGAATTGATAGCATCCTATCTATTATGACGAACAGCGTTCTCTCTTCCCGCGCCCAGCTCAGCTCCGGCCTGCTGGTCGCCGCCCGCCAGTGGCAGCGGCTGGCCGACCAGGCATTTGCCGAATTCGGGCTGTCCAGTGCCTGCACCGGGCCGTTGTTGATGATCGGCCGCTCCGGCGGCGGCATCCGCCAGGTGGCGCTGGCCCAGCAACTGGGCATGGAAGGCCCTTCCCTGGTGCGGCTGCTGGACAAGCTGTGCGCGCAGGCGCTGGTACGCCGCGAGGCCGACAGCAGCGACCGCCGCGCCAACCAGCTGTGGCTGACCGACGCAGGCCAGGCGCTGGTCGGGCGCATCGAGATCCGCCTGGATGCGCTGCGCGCGGAGGTGTTCGGCGCGCTCAGCGAGGCGCAGGTGCAGGTGGTGCTGACCTTGTGGGAGCAGATCGCGCAGGCGCACGCGCGGCTGAGTCAGTCCGACTGAGCCCGCTGTCGGGCGTCGCGCTGCGACGCAGGTTGTGACGTTCCGGAAGGCCCGGTGCGCATTGCGCACGGCGCCGGACGTGGTTGTTCCCCCTTGCCCAGGATGTGCCCGATGTACGGCGAATTCAGTCTCTACGGTGTGTTCGTTCCCACCTTGCTGGCGTTGATGACGCTGGCCTACCTGCTCAACAGCGCCATCGGCGCGCTGCTGACCCGGGCCGGTGCGTACCGGCATATCTGGCACCCGGCGCTGTTCAACCTGGCGCTGTACATCGCGCTGCTGGGCGGCCTGTTTTCCCTTACCCGTTGGATGCAATCGTGAAAAAGCTGATCAAGAACGCGGGGCCGGCGCTGTTGACCCTGGCAATGGTGGTGGTGGCAGCCGTGGTGCTGCAGCACCTGTGGCGTTATTACATGGAAGCGCCGTGGACGCGCGATGCGCACGTGGGCGCCGATGTGGTGCAGGTGGCGCCGGATGTGTCCGGGCTGGTGGAGGAAGTAGCGGTGGCCGACAACCAGGCGGTGCGGCGCGGGCAATTGCTGTTCGTGGTGGACCGTGCGCGCTATGCGATCGCGCTGGAGCAGGCGCGCGCCGCGCTGGCCGAGCGCCAGGCCACCTTGAGCCAGTTGCGCCGCGAGATCGCGCGCGACCGCAGCCTGCAGGACCTGGTCGCCGCCGAAGATGCCGAGGTACGCCGCTCCAATGTGCAGAAGGCGCAGGCGGCGGTGGCCACCGCGCAATCGGCGGTGGACCTGGCCCAGCTCAACCTGGACCGCACGCAGGTGCGCAGCCCGGCCGACGGCCATGTCAGCGACCGCACCGTGCGCGTGGGCGATTACGTCAGCGCCGGGCGCCCGGTGGTGGCGGTGCTGGATACCGGCTCGTTCCGCGTCGATGGCTATTTCGAAGAGACCCGCCTGCAGGGCGTGCATGCCGGCCAGCGCGTGGACGTGCACCTGATGGGCGAGCCGGCCACCTTGCATGGGCATGTGCAGAGCATCGCCGCCGGTATCGAGGACCGTTACCGCAGCGGCAGCGCCGGCGCCTTGCCCAACGTCACGCCGGCATTCGACTGGGTGCGGCTGGCGCAGCGCATCCCGGTGCGCATCGTGCTGGATCGGGTGCCGGCGCACGTGCAGCTGATCGCCGGGCGCACCGCCACCGTGACCATCCTGCCGGACGCCGTGCGCGACGCCGCCAGCGCGCCTGCCCGCGTGCCGGCCAAGGCCGCGCCATGAACCGCACCGGATTGCGTCCCCTGGGACTGGCCACGCTGCTGGCCGCATTGAGCGCCTGCACCACGGTCGGCCCGAACTACGCGGTGCCGGCGGAGTCGGCCTACCAGCGCCCGGCCGCCAATGCCGCGTTTGGCGACACCGGCAACGACCAGGTGCAGGCCGGCGCACCGCTGCCGGCACGCTGGTGGGCGCTGTACCAGGACCCGATGCTGGATGGCCTGATCGAACAGGCCTTGCGCGACAACGTCGAGTTGAAGGTAGCCGGTGCCAACCTGCGCCGCGCCGCGGCGGTGTACGAACAGGCGCTGGACGCGGGCGGTTTCGATTACGAGGTGGAGGCCGGCGTCAGCCGCGCGCAGGTCTCGGCCGAGGCCTTCCTGCAGCAGGAAAAGCTGCCGGTGTTCAACCTGGCCGACGGCAAGTTCGGGGTGTCGTATCAGTTCGATCTGTTCGGCAAGCTGCAACGCGGCGCCGAGGCCGCGCAGGCCGACACGCAGGTCGCCCAGGCCGCGATCGACCTGGCGCGCGTCAACGTGGCCGCGCAGGTGGCCGGCAGCTACGTGGAGATCTGCCACGCCAACCACGAGCTGCACGTGGCCGAGCATTCGCTGCAGTTGCAGCAGCGCAGCCGCGACATCACCCAGCGCCTGATCGCTGCCGGCCGCGGCACCCCGCCCGATCTGGCCCGCGCCACCGCGCAGGTGGCGATGCTGGAAGCGGCGCTGCCGCCGCTGCGCGCGCGCCGCCAGGCCGCCGGTTACCAACTGGCCGCGCTGCTCGGCAAGACCCCCGGCGAGGTGCCGGCCGGTGTGGACAGCTGCGCGCACGCGCCGGCCCTGCAGCGGCCGATTCCGATCGGCGACGGCCGCGCGCTGCTGGCGCGTCGCCCGGATGTGCGCCAGGCCGAACGCCGGCTGGCGGCGGCCACCGCGCGCATCGGCGTGGCCACCGCCGAGCTGTATCCGGATATCCGTCTGGGCGGCTCGATCGGTGCCACCGGCCTGCTGGCCGACTTCGGCGAGCCGGCCACGCATGCCTGGTCGTTCGGCCCGCTGATCTCGTGGACGCTGCCATCCGGCGGTGCGCGTGCGCGCGTGCGCGCCACCGAAGCCGGCGCGGACGCGGCGCTGGCGCAGTTCGACAACACCGTGCTGCAGGCGCTGCGCGAGGTGCAGACCGCCTTGTCGCGTTACGCGCAGGATCTGGACCGCCTGCATCTGCTGGAACAGGCGCAGCAACAGGCCGACCTGGCGTCGGCGCAGAACCGGCGTTTGTACCAGGGCGGGCGCACGCCGTATCTGTCCAGCCTGGATGCCGAGCGCACGCTGGCCACCGCCGACATGACGCTGGCCAATGCGCAGGCGCAGGTCTCGCAGGATCAACTGCAGCTGTTCCTGGCGCTGGGCGGCGGCTGGGAAGCGGCCGCCGGCCGCACCGACCCGACTGCCGCGCGATGAGTGCGCTGCTGCGCGATCGCCAGGCCTGGCTGTTTTCGGCCAAGACCTTCGCCGCCTCGATCGCGGCGTTGTACGTGGGGCTGGCCGGCAACCTGTCGCGGCCGTACTGGGCGATGGCCACGGTCTACATCGTTTCCCAGCCGCTGCTCGGCCCCACCCGCGCCAAGGGCGTGTACCGCGTGCTCGGCACCTTGCTGGCCGGCGCGGCCACCCTGGTGATGCTGCCGAACCTGGTGGAAACGCCGCTGCTGCTCAGTGCGGCGATGGCGTTGTGGCTGTCGGCCTGCCTGTTCCTGGCGCTGCTCAATCGCGGCCCGCGCGGTTATGCGTTTTTGCTGGCCGGCTACACCACCGCCTTCATCGGCTTCCCGGCAGTGACCGCGCCGGAGGGCATCTTCGACACCGTGGTGGCGCGCAGCGAGGAGATCATCCTGGGCACGGTGATGGCGGTGCTGTTCGCCGCGCTGGTCTTCCCCGCCTCGGTCAAGCCGATGCTCACCGCGCGCATCGGCAACTGGATGCAGGACGCCGCGCAATGGTGCCGGCAGGTGCTGCAGCGCGGCCCGTCGCAGGCACCGCGCAATCGGCTGGCCGCCGATCTGGTGCAGTTCGAGGCCTTGATCGCTTTCGTGCGCCACGACGACCCGCGCCATGCCGGTGCCGTCCCCACGCTGGAGCAGCTGCGCGCACGCATGCTGATGCTGCTGCCGGTGCTGTCGTCGATGGCTGATCGGCTGGATGCGTTGCAGCGCGATGGGTCTGCGTTGCCGCTCGCCACCGCCACGCTGCTGGAGGACGTCGCAGCCTGGGTGGACCAGAGCGAGGACGCACGCAGCGATGCAGACGTCGGCGCCTTGCGCGCACGCATCGCCGCACTGCGCCCGGTGGTGGATCAGGACATCGAGCATCTGCTGCTGGCCAGCCTGCTGCTGCGGCTGGAAGAGCTGCTCGACCTGTGGCAGGACTGCCGCGCGCTGCAGCGGGCAGTGGTGCACGGCACGGCGACGCCGGTGCTGCGCGCGATGCCGGCTGCGGCGAGACAAGCTGCAACGGCGGAATCATCCGAACGGGCTGACACTGAACACAGCGAACCTACTGTGCGTTCGCGCACGCAATCCTCGTTGCTGCAGCGGCTGACCTGGTCACCGCGCAACACAACCGATGCGCCGGCAGCGGCCAGCACCCCCCGCCATATCGATTTCGGCATGGCCGCGTTTTCCGCCCTCAGCGCGGGCTTTGCGTTGATGGCGTACTGCGTGCTGTGGATCGGCATCGGCTGGGAAGGCGGCGGCAACGGCGCGATGATGGCGGCGGTGACTGCCGCATTCTTCGCCGCGCAGGACGACCCGGCGCCGAGCATGCTGTCGTTCCTGACCTGGGCGGTGGTGGCCAGCGTGGTCGCCGGCATCTATCTGTTCGGCATCTTCCCGGCCATCCACGATTTCCCGATGCTGGTGTTGGTGCTGGCGGCGGTGTTCCTGCCGATCGGCGCGTTGCTGCATCGCCCCAAGACCATGCTGATCGCGCTGCCGCTGGTGGTGAACCTCACCGCGCTGCTGAGCCTGCAGAACACCTACAACGCCAATATCCAGAGCTTCGTCAACGCGGCGGTGGCGATGGTGCTGGGGATTGGATTTGCCGTGGTGCTGACGCGCTTGTTCCGCTCGGTGGGTGCCGAATGGAGCGCGCGCCGGCTGGTGCGCCAGGGCTGGCGCACGCTGGCCGATGCCGCCGAGGGCCGCGGCGCGCAGGACCGGCAGCACTTTGCTGCCCGCATGCTGGACCTGCTTGGCCTGCTCGCGCCCCGGCTGGCATTGACCCCGGAAGGCAGCGAGCTGGCCTCGGTGGATATGCTCAACGAAGTGCGCGTGGGCTTGAACATCCTGCAACTGCGCAGCGCGCGGCATGGTTTGCCGCAGCCGAGCGTTGAGGCCGTGAACGCGATCCTGGCCGATGTTGCCGCGCACTACCGGCAACAGATCGCGCACAAGCGCCCGCTGCCTGCGCCGGATGCGCTGCGTGCGCGGCTGGATGCGTCGCTGGCGCGCGTCGGCAAGGTGCCGGCGGGTGCGCATCGCGATGAGGCGCTGCTGGGGTTGATCGGCTTGCGTTACAGCGTGTTTGCGCAGACGGCGCTGCATACCCAGGCAAACGCCGATACTGAGTCGTCCTTAGCCCATCTCCCTGCGGGGCGATAAGGCACTGCCTGCGCGCCACTGGCGCGCGTGCCTTGGAGCGCCTGCGCTGCTGGCGCGGGCCGGGGCGCGGTGCGGGTTGGGGTGAGGGGTCGTGTACCAATCCACGACCGCAGGATCGATGCTTCACCTTGCGGCGCGTGGCGACGCGCTTACCACGGTCGGCGTGCCAGTCACCGGAGGCGCCCCGCATCCGCCCCTTCGGGGCCCTTCTCCCGACGGGAGAAGGGCAAAGCAGATCAGCGCTTGCGCTGATGCATCGCTGCTTCGTCGTCCAGCCAGTTGCTGCCCTTGTTGGTCAGGAAGAACATGTAGACCACCAACGACACCGCGATCACTGCCGTGGCGTAGATCACGAACTCGCTGACGTGGCCGGTCTTCAACGAGGCCTGGTACAGCAGCGGCGCGGTGCCGCCAAAGGCGGAGTTCGCCAACGCATAGCCCAGGCCCACGCCCAGCGCGCGCACATGGGTGGGGAACAGCTCCGCCTTCACCACCGCATTGATCGAGGTGTAGCCGGTCAGGATCACAAAGCCCACGGTGAGGATCGCGAACGCGGTCAGCCAGTCGGTCTGCTTGGGCAGCTCCATCACCAGGAACCAGGTGTAGAGCACCCCGCCGATGCCGAAGAACACCAGCAGGCTCTTGCGCCCCACGATATCTGACAACCAGCCGCCAACCGGCTGCATCAGCATCAGCACCGTCAGCGCGACCAGGTTGATGATGGTACCGGCCATCACGTCGCCACCGGCGAACGCGGTCTGGATCATCTTCGGCCCGGTGACCGAATAGGTGTAGAACGCGATCGTGCCGCCGGCGGTGATCAGGAAGCACAGCAGCAGCGGGCGCCACTGGTTGACGAACAGCTCGCGCATCGAGCCCGACGCCTTGGCCTTGCCGGTGCGCGAATCGGCGATGGATTCGGAGCTCAGCGACTCGTCCATGGTCTGCCGCAGCCAGAACACCACCAACGCACCGATGCCGCCCAGGCCGAACGCCACGCGCCAGCCCCACTCGGACACCTGCGGCGCATCGAAGAAATGCAGCATCACCAGCAAGGTGGTCTGCGCCAGCACGTGCCCGCCGACCAGCGTGACGTAATGGAACGAGGACAGGAACCCGCGCCGGCCGGGAATCGCCGCCTCGGACATGTAGGTGGCGCTGGTGCCGTACTCGCCGCCGGTGGCAAAGCCCTGCAGCAGGCGCGCCAGCAACAGGATGATCGGCGCGGCGATGCCGATCGTGGCCACCGTCGGCGTCACCGCGATGACGAACGAGCACAGCGCCATCATCGACACCGAGATGGTCAACGCCAGGCGGCGGCCGTAGCGGTCGGCGAAGCGGCCGAAGTACCACGCACCGATCGGGCGCATCAAAAAGGTCATCGCAAAGATCGCCCACACGAACATCGTGGCGTTCTTGTCTTCCTTGGAGAAGAACTGCGATTCGAAGTAGGTGGCAAACACCGAGTAGACGTAGACGTCGTACCACTCGACCAGATTGCCGGCCGATCCCTTGAGCGTGTTGGACACCGAACGGCGAAGGCTACCGGGGGCTGCGCCAGAACCGGCGGCGATCGGAGACGTTGGGGGTGCGCTCATGCAGTCAGAACCTTGTGGGTGGGACACCCCGGAAGTATAGGTGCGTGCTTGTGTGACGCATGTAAGCATTTCGGCGCATATACAGGCTTGGCAACGGCCCGCAGCGGCGCGCGCTTCAGTCCGCTTCCGACGGTCGTCGGTGTGTCGCTTGCGGCCGTGGGCAACCGCGCAACTGCTGGTTTCTGCCAGTGACGCCCGGCACTCGCTACGGCAGCACCTGCCTGAGCGTCTCGATGAATGCACGCAGCCCGGGGGCAATCTGTCGATGCCCCGGGTCATACGGCACCAGTCCCGGCACCGCCGGGCACCACGGCTCCAACACGCGCGTTGGCCACCTGGATGGGTCAACATTGCCGGCATCACTGGCCGCAAGGACGCTTCAGGCGCCGCCGCATGAGCAAGCACCATACCGACATCAGCAAGTTCCTCAGTTTCGTGCTGCGCCACGAACCGCAGGCGATCGGACTCACGCTCGACCCGGAGGGCTGGGCCGAGCTGGACGCGTTGATTGCCGGCGCCCGGGCCCACGGCACCGCGCTCGATCTGGAGCTGATCCAGGCGGTAGTCGCCGGCAGCGACAAGAAACGCTTTGCGCTGTCTGCCGATGGGCAGCGGATCCGCGCGGTGCAGGGGCATTCCACCCCAACCGTGGCCTTGCAGCTCGAGGCCAGGGTGCCGCCCGAGGTGCTGTATCACGGCACCGCCACGCGCTTTCTCGAAGCGATCATGGCCGAGGGCTTGCGCCCCGGCCAGCGTCACCATGTGCATCTGTCCGACAACCCGCAGACCGCCGTATCGGTGGGGCAGCGCTACGGCGAGCCAGTGGTGTTGCAGGTCGACGCCGGGCGCATGCATCGCGACGGCCTGCCGTTCTTCCAGGCCGACAACGGCGTCTGGCTCACCGCGCAGGTTCCGGCAGCATTCCTGATCCGCCCGCGCTGAGCTGACGCAAAGCAGGCCTGCCACCGCCTTCGGTGCGCGGTGCCGGCCAGCACCTGGGCCGGCATGGACACGCGCAGACGCCGGACCCATCCCCCTTCACGGCCCCCATGCCGCCCGCCTTGCCAGAATGCCGGCCGCTTGGGGCTGTCGATGGCAGGGGAACCGGAGTTGGATGCATGACATGGATCATCGTGGCCACGGTCGTCACCACGCTGGTGGTGGGGCTGCTGCTGCTCAACTTCGCCACGCCCGAGAAAAAGCTCGAGCACATCCCCAGCCATTGCTACGACGTCGCCGACCCGCAGTTCAAACGCGAGATGTCGGTGTTGCTGGGTCCGGCGATCCTGCCCGGCAACAAGATCCAGGTGCTGCACAACGGCAGCGAGATCTTCCCGGCGATGCTGGCCGCCATCCGCAGCGCGCAACGCACCATCACCTTCGAAACCTATATCTACTGGTCTGGCGAGATCGGCCGCGAGTTCAGCCAGGCGCTGTCCGAGCGCGCGCGTGCCGGGGTCAAGGTGCGCGTCACCATCGACTGGGGCGGCAGCCTGAAGATGGATGCCTCGCTGGTGCAGGACATGACCGACGCCGGGGTGGAGGTGCATCGCTACCGCCCGCTGACCTGGTACAACCTGCACCGCGTCAATAACCGCACCCATCGCAAGCTGCTGGTGATCGATGGCCGCATCGGCTTCACCGGCGGCGTTGGCGTGGCCGACCAGTGGATGGGCGACGCGCAGGACCCGGAGCACTGGCGCGACTCGCATTACCGCATCGAAGGCCCGGTGGTGGCGCAGGTGCAGGCCGCCTTCAACGACAACTGGATCAAGAGCACCGGCCGCGTGCTCAACGGCGCCGAGTACTACCCCGAGCTGGCACCGGCCGGCGACAGCGACGCGCAGCTGTTCGTGGCTTCGCCCGCCGGCGGCAGCGAGAGCATGCACCTGATGTATCTCATCGCCATCGCCGCGGCGCGCAGCTCCATCGACCTGGCCGCCGCCTACTTCGTGCCGGATGCGCTGATCACCCGCTCGCTGCTGGAAGCGCGTGCGCGCGGCGTGCGCATCCGCGTGCTGCTGCCGGGCAAGCATATCGATGCGGTCTCGGTGCGGCTGGCCTCCAAGGCCAGCTGGGAGCCGCTGCTGCAGGCCGGCATCGCCATCCACGAATTCCTGCCCACCATGCTGCACACCAAGCTGCTGATCATCGACGGCCTACTGGTCTCGGTGGGCTCGACCAACTTCGACATCCGCTCGTTCCGCCTCAACGACGAGGCCAGCCTGAATGTCTACGACCGTGACCTGGCCGCGCAGATGACCGAGGTGTTCGAGCGCGACCTGCAACGGGCCGAGCTGTACACGCTGGAGCGCTGGCGCACGCGGCCGCTGCGGCAGAAGCTGGGCGAGAAGCTGGTGGTCCCGTTCCGCTCGCAGGTGTAGGCAACGGCCTTCCCCCACCTGGCAGTGAGCGCACCCGCGCTCAGCGCTGCACAGCCTGCAGCCGCAGCTTGCGCAGCCGCCACCACAGCCCGCCAACGTGCACCAGCGAGTACAGGACCAGCGCCGCGGCAATACCCAGCGTCATCGGGCTGGCCTGCGAGCCGGCCGCCGCCGCGCCCGCGCTGAAGGCGCCATCGGCCCAGCGCCAGGCCAGGCGCCCGAGCAGCACCAGCGTCAGGCCGCCGCCGATCCACGGATTGGGCGTATACCAGCCGCGCCCTTCCACCCATTCGGCATGCGTGTAGCGCAGCGACAGCGCGCCCAGCCCGATGCCGACCAGCGTTCCGGCGGCGATCCCTGGCCGAACCTGCGGCAGGCCATACACCGCAAACGCCAGCGCTGCCGCCGCAATGACCAGCACCACGGTACGCACCGCGGTGCTCACCGGCTTCCACGGCTGGCGGCCGAAGCTGCGCCGGATGCGCCGGTAGTAGAGCAAGGCGATGGCCGCCATCGACAGATACGGCGTCAGCGGTGCGATGGCAGCAGCGGGCATGGCGATTCCTTTGCGGGGTGAGGTGACCGACGCAGAATGAAACCGGCCCCCGCAGCGAACAAGGTGCCAAGTGTCACTTTCTGCGCGCACAGGCGGGTTGCCCGGGCGGCCACCGCCGCGCGCGGCAATCGCGGCAGGCGACCGACCTTCGCGCAGGACCGGCCTGCCGGCTACTGCCTGTGAACGCCCCAGCCGCGCGCCAGCCATTGCCACACGCGAAGCGGAGCCGCACGGGTAGACTTGCCGGCAGAGTTCCCCCACCGCAGTGCCATGTCCGCCATCAAGCAAGAAGCCCGCACGCTGATCGACACGCTGCCCGAGACGGCAGGATGGGACGACGTGGTTCGCGTCGTGGACGCCGCCAGCTTCGAGGCGGCCGTGTTGGACGGCATGGCCGCAGCGGATCAGGGCGCCTTTGCCGCGCCGGCACAGGTGAGCGCACTGTTCGCCAGATGGGGCGTTGATGTTGCGGCGTGACTGGACCGTCCCGGCCGCCAGGCAACTCGCACACGCCCAGGATCACTACCACGCGCTCAACCCGACCGCCGCCGCCGCGATGGCGCGGCAGGTGCTGGAAGCCACCCGCACCCTGGCCGAGCAACCCGGCCGCGGCCGCGCCGGCCGCGTCGCCGGCACCCGCGAATGGGTGGTCAAGCAAACGCCCTATGTGCTGGTCTACCGCGTGCGCGACGACGCGCTGCAGCTGTTGCACGTCCGCCTGGAGACGCAGGACTGGCTGCCGCGCACCGAGCCACTGATCGAACGCATCGAGCCCTGGATCGCCGCGCTGATCAGCGCCCTGCTGCATGTGCTGATGCTGCTGATCCTGCTGTCGGCCTCCACACCCACCATGACACCGCCGCAGGGCTCGGCCAGCGGCGGCCGCACCAAGGTGGATTTTGTCGGCGACACCTCCACGCCCGAGCAACCCACGCCCTCGCCGACACCGACTCCGCCGTCGCAAACGCCAGCACCCGTGCAACCGCCGCCGGCCGCTTCGCCGGTGCAGTCCACCCTGGTCAAGACCGCCAAGAACCCGATCCCGCCGGCAGGCAACACCCGCCGCGGCGGCCTGGTCGAGCAGCGCCAGACGCAACCGGTGCAGCGCCCCACCCCGCCGCAACCGCCGGCAGAACCCTCGTCGCCGCCGCAGCGCCGCCCCGAAACCTGGACCGGCCGCCCACCCGGCATGCTCGAAGAAGAAGCCGATGCCGCCGAAGACGGCATGTCCAACACACCCACCATCAGCGAAGGCCGCCGCCGCGACCGTAACAACGCCCAACCCAGCATGGATGTGGGCGGCTACCAGGTCTATTACGAAGTGCGCAGCGAAACCCAGCTGCGCAACTGGCGCGACCAGGGCATGAAGGAAGTGGCCATCATCCTGCCCGGCACCCAGTACCGCATGGTCTGCCCGCTGGAAGTCGCGCTCAAGCGCGGCTCCAGCAAATGCCGCCTGCTGCCGCCGGACTCGCCGGAGCTCAAAGACATCGGCGATGCCCGCGAGGTCATCAACATGATGGAGGTCTACAAGCAAGGCGAGCCGGTATGGCGCGGGCCCGGGCCGTATCGGTGAGTGGTGGGGCCAGGTTGGCCCCTGGTTTCACTTACTGCTTGTGCGGGGATGACTGCTTCGATACCGGGTGACGTTGTTTGAGTGCTCGCACTTTCCTGAAGTGCAAGCAACCTGATTCCTGCGCGAGGGCGACATGCCTTCTTTCACCGTCCGCAATATTCCCGACGACGTGCATCGTGCAATCCGCGCGAGGGCTGCACTGCACGGCCGCAGCACCGAGCCGAACGAGCCGAAGCTGCCTTCGGCGCGTTCATCGATTACCCGGCGGTTGCAGACATCAGCGGCCCTGGTCTTTGCCCAGTTTGGTACCCAGTGCTCCCTTGAACGGCGCCGGATTGCTGGTCACCAGGCAGTTGTAGGTCTTGTCGCTGTTGAGAACCAGCACGGACGACTGCGGCCCCTTAAAGTCCAGCCCGACCGAGAACAGCACATAGGTGTTGGGCAGCGCGCTCGGCCGAAACGCACCGAAGGCATACTCCCCGGACAAGCCCAACGGTGACAGCGGTATCGTCACCGTCATCGGCTGCGTGCCCCCCGGGGATGGCAGCGACGAGGACGCAGACATCATCTTGGACTGCACGTCGATGGAGTACTTGGTGGTGACCGCCGAGCCCAGGTACTTGGAACCCGGTGCGGAAACCTGCTTGCGACAGGCCGCGATGTCTTCGGGTTTCTGATCCTGCTGGCCCGTCTGCAGCGTGGCAAAGACATAGCTCAACGTGACCGTATCCGTCCCGGTGACCGGTGCGGCAACGGCAGCGTCCATGCACAACGCGGCCACGACGAGTGAGAGGCCACAGGCCGCAAGCGCACCGCGATAGCTGGTTTTACGTTTCATTTCGATCGTTCCCTGGTGTGTGATGCAAGGTGTCGGCAGCGGCTGCCGCTTGCGCCTTGAATGGACATTCGCAATGGCACCTGTGCATAACGCCAAGCGGCAGATGATCGATTGCGTACGATGACGACATGCGTCTGTGCGGAAGCACCACACCTACGCCACCCAGCTGGCCACGCCGCTGGTGGGTTCATCGTTGAAGACCAAGGCCTCGCAAACCCGGCAAATCGTCTCAACGACGTCGTTGCGTGATGCAGTTTGGAATTCGGAGCGAGTACCGTGTCTGTTTCTCGAAACAGACATCCGTCCAGACCGCACGTAACGCATTGACCACAAGACCAAACATAATCTGCCGCAGCAAGTGCGCCTCACCGGGAAAAGCGAAATCTAAAGCCGACATCAGATTGGCTGACTGTCAGACATTTACCGGCATGAAACTGACGCTGACTTTCGTTTTGGTTACTTGGGGCTGGCCCAGCTTTATGCCGTGGCTCGCGATGCCGGCCGGAGTCGGTGTCGCGTCCGGTTGATGATGGGAGCGCTGGAGCGGGCAGATCGGATACGGTGACCAGACCTCGCGTTGGTGGCGCACGGCCGGCCGGGAACTGGCTACAGTCTGCACAGGGCCGTGTGCGCCCACTCCATCCACCTGCGTTCCCAAGGATCTGCATGTCTCTGCATCGTCTTGCCCCCCGCCTGGGTCTGGCCGTTGGCCTGTTGTGCGCCTGCTGCGCGCACGCCGCCGCACCGGCAGCGGCCCATCGCCTGCTGCGCGTCACGCTGGACGGGGCGAGCGACCAGCCCGTGTCCGGGCGCCTGCTGGTCTTCGCCACCCTGGCCAAGGATGCCCAGGCCGCGGCCAAGGATGGCAAGGACGGCAAAGCCGGCAAGGTGGAGGAAGTGAGCGTGAACCCGTTCCGCCCAACCGCGGTGGCGGTGGCGGCGCAGGAGGTGACCGCGCTCGCCCCCGGTGCCAGCGTCGAGATCGACCTGGACAACATCGCCTTCCCCAGCGGTTTTTCCGCACTGCCGGCCGGCGAGTACCTGTTCCAGGCCGTGCTGGATCCGGACCACAGTTACAGCTATGCCGGCCGCGATGGCGGCGACCTGTTGAGCGAGGTCACCGCGGTGACGCAGGGCAAGGGCAAGCCGTTGCCCACGCTGACGCTCAGCAAGCAGGTGCCCGCGTCGGACGACCCGTGGCAGGTGTCGCCGCGAGCGCCGCAGGCGATCCGCGACGCCATCCCGGAGGCCAGGCTGCATAGCGCGGACGCCTCGCTGGTCAGCCCGTCGCTGAGCGCGTTCTGGGGCCGGCCGGTGTCGCTGCGCGCCCGCGTGCTCACCCCACCCGGCTACGACGCCAAGGCCTCCACCCGCTACCCCACCGTGTATGTCACCCACGGCTTCGGCGGCAACTACAACCGCTTTGCCGGCAGCATCGCCGCCACCTGGAGCGCGATGGCGGCCAAGCAGATGCCGCCGATGATCTGGGTGTTCCTGGACCAGTCCACGCCCACCGGCACCCACGAGTTCGCCGATTCGGTCAACAACGGCCCCTGGGGCACCGCGCTGACCGAAGAGCTGATCCCCGCGCTCGAACGGAAATACAAGATGGACGGCAACGCCAAGGGCCGGTTCCTCAACGGGCATTCGTCCGGCGGCTGGGCCACGTTGTGGCTGCAGACGCGCTACCCCAAGCTGTTCGGCGGCACCTGGTCCACCTCGCCCGATTCGAGCGACTTCCACGACTTCACCGGGCCGGATCTGTACGCGCCCAATGCCAACGTCTACCGGCGCCCGGACGGCAGCCAGTTCCCGCTGATCCGCGACCAGGGCAAGGTGGTGGCCGACCTGGAAACCTTCGCCAAGCTCGAACGCGTGTTAGGCCCCTACGGCGGGCAGATGACCTCGTTCGACTGGGTGTTCTCACCGCGCGGGCCCGACGGCCGCCCGGTGCCGATGTTCGACCGCGACACCGGCAAGGTGGACCCGGCCGTGGTGGCCTACTGGCGCACGCACTACGACATCGCCGCGCGCGTGGCCGCGCAGTGGCCCACGCTCAAGCCGGATCTGGACGGCAAGATCCACCTGATCGTCGGCACCGCCGACACGTTCTACCTGGATGGGGCCGCGCGCAAGTTCCAGGTGGTGCTGGACGGCCTGGGCGCAAAAAGCGACTTCCGCTATCTGGAAGGCCGCACCCACTTCGACCTGTACAAGGAAGGCGAGGACAGCAACGCCTTGATGAAGAAGATTGCCTGGGAGATGTACGCCGTGGCGCGGCCCAAGCAGTAGCGCGCCGATGCACGGCCGGCGCTGCCAACCGGCGTGCCGGCCACCGGCACGCCAGGGCGCGGCGTCACCGGCCCCGATGCTCAGGCCGAGCGCTTGGGCAATTCCCACTCCAGCTGCTGCCTGAGCACCAGCAGCAGCACCTTCAGGCTGCCGCTGCGGACCAGCGCGGCCGGCGTCTGCCCGTCCAGCGCGTTCATGGGCTTGCGGAACCAGCCAATCAGCGCCTCGTTGTTGCCGCCGTTCAACGCCCAGGCGTGGCAGACGATCTCGCCCAGGTTCTCGATGCCGGTGCTGCCCAGCAGCTTGAGGTGCTCCGGCGTGAAGGCGAACAGCGACAGCACCAGCTCGGCATCGGCGGCCTTGCCGTGGTCGACTGCCATCTGCTGGCTGTGCGCGGTGTTGTAGGCCGCCCCGTGCGCGCGGAAGTCTTCGGCACGCCGCATGCCGGTGAGCAGTGATGCAATGAGGTCGGCGCGTTCCATAAAGCAGTCCAACGGTGTGATAGCGCGCACGCTATCCGCGTCGTCGCCTCCGCTCAATCAGGAGTCTCCTGACAGCGGCGATGGGCGTCAGCGGCCGTTGCATTACGCGCCAGCCGGCCCGTGCGGGGTTGGCGGGCCGGCGGTGGCGGCCGATTGCCGCTCAAGCGCGCCCGCCTGGAAGCGGCGCCAACCATTGGCAGCGCTTAACGCGGGGATTGCTAGCATCCGGGCGCGTCACTGGCAGCAGCCCGCCTGCAGGGCTGCCGTATTGGAGTGTCATCTCATGAGGAGTTGTCAGATGCCCTGGAAATCCGCCCTCGCCGTACTTGCCCTGTCCACCGCCGCGCTGCCGGCGCTGGCCCAGTCCGACCGCCAGGTGGTCGAGGACATGCTCACCCGCTCGGCCAATGTCTGCCCCGGCCACAGCACCGACCGCACTGCGCCCACCGTCAAGGCCGTGCCCGTGGGCGCGCTGCGGGTGATGCTGGAACGCGGCTTGGTCATGTGCCCGGACCGCCGCCTGGATGCCGCTGCACCGGCGGTGTTCTACGGCCGCCTGGGCGTGTTCGCCTGGAACCCGGAAGTGCCCGCCGGCAAGACGGTGATCGTCAAGCAGATCGATACCATGACCCGCAACGAGGAATACCCCGCCGAGACGCTGGTGTGGGACGCCAAGGGCACCGCGCTCAAGCAGCAGACCGTGCCGATGTTCGAGCCCAGGCCGGGCGCGGCGGTGTTGTACAAGGTGCGTTGAGCGCAGGCACACGCCACCGATGCGCGACCCATTGCAACCACACACCCTGCGCCCGCGCGATCGCGCAAGGCGACGCAGGCGCAGGGTGTGGCTAGGCATCGGTATTGTCCTGCTGCTGGTCGCACTGGGCGGCTACCGCTGCACGGCAAGCCCGGCCGAGCAACGGCAGCAGACGTACTGGCGCGACAAAGCCGAGCGGGAACTAACACCAGGCATGTCGCAAACGCAGGTACTGGCTTGGGCGGAGCGCAATGCGCTGCGTACCGCCATGGGCATGGGCCCCACGCTCATGGCCGCCCCCGTGCGAACGCGGTGGCCGCATTTTCCCTGCGCAACCACGTTCACCATGATTTCGCTGACGTTCGATGCGCAGGGAACGCTGGTTTCCTTCCGAGTCGGTCGAGGGGGCACCTGTCTGTAGAGCGGCAGTTGCCGCCTGGTCCACGACGCGCGCTGCATTGGCTGGTTGCGCTGCGTGTCAGGCCTCAGCGAGCGTCGATTCCGACGCCGGCACCCGCCGGGGCTGCGGACAGCCGCACGTGCCGGCGCGCTGCGTTGGCGATGGCGCTCCCCACCTTGTGGATCAGCAGCGGCACCGCCCAACTGGCCCATAGCAGCGCCGCGATCGCGCCCGGCGAGGGCGCAATGCCGGCCCCCACTGCCGCATAGAGCGCGACGCGAAATACCACCGGCGCCAGCGTCACCAGATACGCCCGCACCATCCAGCGTCGGTGCCGGCCAACCCGCCCGCGACGGATGGCCACCAGGCCCACGGACGCCGCCACCAGCCACGCCGCTTCCGTCGCTGCGAAGGCCACGCGGATCGCCATCGGCGCAGGCGAGGTGGCGATCAACCCGGTGGCGCCAAGCATCGCCACCAACATGCCAACGAAATACGCACGCCCAACCCAGCGGTGCACCCATGCGTGCCTGCGCCAGCCTTGCGTGGCGAACTGCAACGTGCCCAGGGCGATGCCGGCGGCACCGCCACCCAGGTGGCACCACAGCCAGCCGCGCCGGGTCAGGAACATGGCGTATGCCGGCGACTCCAGCGCGGCGTACTTCAGGTACACGTGGCGCACGAACTCGGCCGCGAGCGCGGCCAGCGCAAGCCACAGCAGCCCCCACGCCACGCGGGCGACCGGCCTGCCGCCAGCAACCGCAACACCGTCGCGCATTGGATCGACCCGCATGCCCCGCTCCTTCGGCCAGCCTGCTCTCGGCAGCGGAACGCTAGCATGGACATGCAGCAGGAGCGTGGGCGCGATCGTAGGTGCGGCGCGGAGGGAAGACTTACGCCTGGCGCTGCATTGCGTGCGATGCCGGATCAACACCGTCGCTACCGAGCCGCTGCTCGTAGATCTCGTCGACTACACCGCGCACCGCGCGGGCGGCATTGAAGATGCTCTCGCCCAGAACCGACAGACTGGTGGCATCCAGCGGCTTGCCGCTGCACACCGCCACCATGTCGCTCTGCGCAGTGATCGTGCGCAGCAGCGTATGGAACTGGTCGATCTGCTGCAGGGTGACGCCGAAGGTGAAGGACTCTGCGTGCGTTTCTATTTTTGCCGCTGGCCGCACGCGCTGCTGAGTATTGGTCATAAGGGCTTTCGAAGTGGTCATGGCGTCCGTCCTCGACGTGAGCGGACGGGGTGTCCGCAAAGCCACCGTAGCGCGCTTTTTCGGATATCTGAAAACCAGATATTTCGCCTGATTTTTTAGCGAAGCACAGGCTTGCGTCTCAAGCCGATTTTGTCGGTTCGATCGTCGCGGTGAAGCGCCGAGGCTCACCAGTGATCGGGTCATCGAATGCCAACGTGTGCGCGAACAATTGCAGCGGCCGCTCCGGATCATCGGGCCGCTGATCTTCCAGCTGTGGATAGAAACGATCATGCAGAATCGGCGCGCCCAGCGCGGCCATATGCACGCGCAACTGGTGCTTGCGCCCGGTGACCGGCTCCAATCGATACGTCCACGTGTCTGCACCGCGCGCGACCACATCGATCACCGTCTCGCTGTTCGGCTCACCCACGCCCTCGCGCATGCGGAAGAACGGCTCGCCCGGCTCCAGCCGGCTGCGATGCACATACGGAAACCTCAGCCCCGGCAGCGGTGGTGCCACTGCCAGATAGTGCTTGCGGATGCGTCGTTCGCGGAACAGCGCCTGGTAGATCCCGCGCGTGGCCGGGTTGGCAGAGAACAACACCAATCCGGCGGTGTCGCGATCGATGCGGTGCAGCGGCACCAACGCGGGGTTATCGAAGCGCCGCACCAAACGGGTCAACAACGTCTCGCGCACATACACGCCTGCGGGCACTACCGGCAGAAAGTGCGGCTTGCACGCCACCACCACGTGCGCGTCGGCATGCACCACGGTTTCCGCCGCCGCGACGACGGGCTCATCTGCCACTTCGCGGAAGTAATAGATCTCCGCACCCAATCGATACAGCGCCGACACATCCAGCACCTGCGCATTCGCGTCCAGCACACGCCCACGCGCGAAGCGGTCACGCCACGTGGCCGCATCCACACTCGGGAAACATGCGCATAGCGCCTCCAACACCGTGCGCCACGGGCCGGACGGCAGCTGGAACTGACTGGCGGGAATACCGTCGTGGATCGGGCGAGGAGCAGACATGGCCACAGCAAAAGCGCACTCAAGCAGATGACCTGGGATCGTACCTTGTCGCGTCGATTCTCTGCGCAGTGACTCTGACCTCCTCCCTATAACTTGGAGCAGCCAGAACTAGAGGATTCGGCGACACTCAGACCCAAGGAGGCACATCGGTTTTGCTCGGGCATAACGCCGGGAGGCCACCGCACAATCATGCCCAGATGCTAGATCGTTGAACGCAGTTTCGCTTGGTTGAAGAAGAACAGGCAGCTATGGAAAAACTGCCAACGCAAGCTCAATATCAGCTTGCAGTTCGCCCACCTATGTTTTCTGAGTATTATTTTACTCAGAAGACTTTGAAAAATTTCTTAGGGGGAACCACAAATTTTTGTGGCGAAGCCATACCTCGCCGATTCAACGTAGCGCAGAGGCTTCCACTCGGAGAAAAGTACTTTGGCCTCAGCTGATTCTGCTCCACTTGACCTCAGACGGAGGATATCTAACCGATTATAAAGCTGCTTCGCTCGTGCTTCCGATCCTGGAGGCAAGCCAATGACAATCCGTTCGTAGATAGCCAAAGAACGCGCAGCACTCTTTTTCTTAATCGCCTGTCCCAGAAGGCTTTGCCGTGTCCCGTATTCCGGCCAAGGATAATAGGCGTCGGCCAAGCTTATTGCCACGGCCGTGTCGCCACTGGCAGCAGCCTCTAGCGCAAGCTGTTCAGCATGCTGTTTAAAGGCAGCAAGCTCCTCTAGATTTGCAATCGTGTCGCTCAAGCGGAAAGGCCTTCCAGTTACGTAAAATCTCATACTTGAAGCATCACCAATTTCAGCAGCGCTCCTCCAATACGCGACGATGTCATTAGGTGGAATATTAGGGACGCCATCGCACTCCATTGTTTGATGATCAACAGTCGAGAGCGGGCCTCGAGACGTCAGGAGCCCACTTTTCTCTCCGAGTTGAGAGCTGCTATTGCTTACTTCTGCCGCATCTCGGCATTTGGTAAGAAGCTCTGCAAGCTCGCAAGCGGCCTCCTTATCTCCACCCCTCGCCGATTTCAATAAGATTGCCGCACGGTGAGGTAAGGAGACCGCTGGACCGGAATATATTTTATTTCTTTTTGAATCAGTAGCTTTAGTTCCTAATTCATCGACTTGTACTTTTTGCTCTGCCGACTGTGAGACTACTTGGACAAGCGATCCTTCAACGTTGCTTCTGCCTAACGAAAAATGCCAAATAGCTAAAACAACAAGGATAATTAGAACTATGGTTATGCTTTTGTGAAAATTGCTCACTACTATTCTCTCAGAAATGGCGTATTAAAAGGCACTAGGTTGATGACTAGTGCCTCCTTGTAGCTACCATCTTTATTCTGCCGCCGGTAATTTCAGGATCCTAGCGATGGGTCCGGTGATGGTGCTCCGCACTCATCAAGTTTGAGACCTCCACCCCAGGTCGAACTTCCTCCTATCAACTCAAGGTCTGTCGCACTCGAATCAATCGATGGCCACAAAGGAGGGTTTGTCCAGTTACCGCCGTAAGTCTGTGCAGTTCCATCGTCATAAATAACTTGGATGCCATCCAATCGGAAAAGCCAGAGATATAGCTGCCCCTCATACGGCCGATTAAAATACTGTCTGGCTTGCCATCTTGCGTTCTCAAGCCTTACCTCTCGCGGTGAAGAGCAAACTGCCGGAGTGGGATTCCCGGCTTGCCGGGGCATGTAATAATAATTATATGGAGAGGGCTCCCATGGATTACAGTTACATGGAAGGTTGGGGTCCTCAACGACCGGTGGTTCGCAGGAATAAGTCTCCCAAGGCCCGCAAGACGCTTTTGCGTCATCAGATACGGCGATGCCCCCGAGCAGTAAAATTGCTCCAATTGCTAGTTTCAGTTGCACGTGATGCATAAGTCTCCTTCCTTTTGCAAAAAATAGATTTCAACGTTACGTACAGATGGGTCGGCAAAATTTTCTGGCGGCCATCCAATCGCTTGGGTCGTAGTCCGCTAAGACTAAGTGGCACTAGCATCGAAATTTGCAACTAATGCCTGCTCTACGAATGTAATTAAACGGTCAGGCGAACTAATACGTGCAACATACATAGCTTTTACAAAGTCAAGCTTGTGCTGCTCAATATAAGCCAGAAGCACCATCGCTTTGCTTGCAGCTTCGCCTCCTCTTTTATCTGAGATGCCCAGAAGAGCTACACGGGAAATTCGTCCGTTGCCATCAGAAAAAGGGTGCACGTGCAGAAAAAAAAACAAAAAGAAGGCGAACATAGATGAGTCGTTTTCGATACTAACGCAAGCATCTATGAGCCATTCAATTTCAGACTTGATTTCGTACTCGGCAGCCAAAAAGCCCATCGGCTGACTAGTTGTCATACCTACAACAACCGCTGATTTTCTGAACCTAGATCGTGATGCACCTATTATTAGACAGTGAGTGGCAAGAATTTCTTTTATAGATAGCTGTCCAATCTTTCGGATCAATGCTTGAAGAATAGCAACGAGGTCTTTTTCGGCCTCAACCAGTTGAAAATAATCTGGCATTCTACATACAACGCTGGACGCAACGACATTTGTTGCTCGAGTGGTCTCAGCCAAATTCGGCCTGGAATAAACTAGACTTTTATAGTTCTTAAAATCTTCGATCGTGGCACGAGGCGGCCGAAAGATTTCTGGAAGATACGCAAATTCCATTTCACTTTATTTCCTTATTAGCAAGCCGAAAATATTGCATAGCCGATGCAAAGTCAATATGCACACGTTTGACGTCATGTGGCGCGCTCAGAGCGGCTAACAAACTCTTGCTTCGCCGCCACGCGGGCGCGGCCGGTGTTTGGAATGATCGTGTACATCGCGTACACAACGGTTCCTCTGCGCAGTCCATACCCAGCCTGCTACGTTTTTTCAGCCGCTATTAGGTCCAAGGCGTCGCGAGCACCTTGACCTCTCATACATCCCCCACCCGCCATCCTCGTCGCAGACTCAACTGGAGAACACACGATGATGAAGTGGATGGGCACCGCGCTGGCCGCGGCACTGCTGGTGAGCGGTTGCGCCAAGGAGGAGGGCGAGAAGTTCGTCGGCCACTGGGTCAACGTGCAGACGCAGGAAGAGACGATGGACATCGAGCGCAATGGCGAGACCTTCATGGTCCGCAGCACCACGCCGAAGTTCTTCAGCCGCAAGCCCAAGACCGAGAGCTACCCGGCGGTCTACAAGGACGGGGCGCTGCAGGTCACCAACGATGGCGAGACGGTGAACTTCGCCAT
Organism: Xanthomonas sp. NCPPB 2866; assembly: GCF_041475745.2. Classification (NCBI taxonomy): domain Bacteria; kingdom Pseudomonadati; phylum Pseudomonadota; class Gammaproteobacteria; order Lysobacterales; family Lysobacteraceae; genus Xanthomonas; species Xanthomonas sp. NCPPB 2866. The sequence continues at coordinate 4,795,964 of NZ_CM192975.1, forward strand.
CGACGCGGCCAACGGCCACCTCAACACCGGTGGCGAGCAGTACCAGCGCGTGCCGGCCAAGTAAGCCCGCCGCTGTCGCCAGCGCCCGCGTGTGGACCTTGCCGGCCGCACGCGGGCGTTTGCGTTTGTGGCCAGCCGGCCACGCCGAAGGGCTGCCGGCGCCCGCTGCGTTGAGCAGGCGCCGGGCCGGACGCACCGCCTGTCGCCCTGTCTCGCTCTCCCCCTGCCCTTCCCCCCCGCGCAAGCCGTACAGTGCGCAGGCACGCCAGGGTCATGGCGCTGCCCGACCGATCAATCCAGCAACTACGAGGGTGTCATGAGCAAGGGGATGGACCAGAAGAAGAGCCAGAAGAAAGAGCCGACCAAGACGCTGAAGGAAAAGCGCGCGGCCAAGCAGGAAAAGAAGGGCAAGTAAGCCGCCCGGCCTGCCAGACGGCAGACGAGGTCAGGCGCAGGCCTGGCCTCGCGGTGTGACGCCGTGCCAACCTCAATGACCGCCCAGGCGTAATGGGTGCTCAGGGTTCTCACGGATGAAGCGATCGACCTCCGACAGCTTGGCTGGGAGAGCAACGCACGGGTGGCTGCGGTAACTGAAGAACCGAAAGCCAGCGCGATACAGGCGCTCGACCTTGCGCCATTGCGCCTGGTTGCGGGCCGGGGGTGCCTTGAACGAACGCCCCATCACGCACAGCCCGTTACCGCAGCCAGGACAGGGGGCCACCTGCTCGCGCGGAGCGATCTTGAAACTTCTGCGGCAACCGAAGCAGGCGTGCGCTAGCCGATAGGCGGCGCCGGTGACGGGCGCCTTGACCACACGCGGCTGACGAGCACCGACCGCATAACGCAATGCGGTGCGATGGGCTTTGTCGGTGGAACTCATTGACGTGCCTCCGGGCCGACCACGGCTGGCTGACGCTGCACGACATACCGAGTACTGCCATCGCATGACGCAGTGCCGGCCCGATGCGTGGCGGGCAGGATCGCTGCGACCTTGTCAGGCAGAGCCAGTTGCCAATCCAGGTTGGGAAAGGTGGCCGGGAAGGTCGTGCCATTCGGATTGGCAGAGTGCGCGTAGATGCCCGTATCCATCGTGTCCTCACTGAGGTCTGCCCACAGTTGCACCGCTGCCCCACGTTGCGCCAGACGTGCTTCCAGGTAGCACAACACGCGCACTGCCACCGCGTTGACCATCTGCCGATGCTCAACACAGGAGTGGCCGCGGCCATTCCAGTCCACATGCGTATGCCACAGGTCGAACCAGCTTTCCGGGTCCAACTTGTCGACCGCTGCACGCGCCTTGGCTTCTGCCCGCACCCAATAGCGCTCCATGCGTTTGCGGCGACGTCGGTCCATCGGTGCGGTCCTGTTTCGGGAGCGCAGTTTCCGTCAAAACACTGCACGGCGTCACCGGAGCTGGGGTCCCAAAGCTCTGCAATCGGTCAACCAGCCCAGATGCGCTAATGTGGGTTTGTATGGATTTAGGAGCGCGTCATGAGCCGTTTGACCATTGATCTAAGCGATCAGCAGCATCAGAGCCTGAAGGCGCTGGCGGCTCTGCAGGGCAAGACCATCAAGCAATACGCGCTTGAACGCCTGTTCCCTGGCGACCTAAACGCCGATCAGGCATGGCAGGAGTTGAAAACCCTCCTTGGGGGACGTGTCGAGGAAGGCCTTGCCGGCAACGTGTCTACCAGGAGCATCAGCACCATCCTGTATGAAGAATTGGCCGAGGGCCGTCGCGGTTGATGCACGGCTAAGTCCTCACCGACGCAGCCGAAGCCGAAGCCGATCTGCGCGGGATCATCCGCTACACCTCGGCACGCTGGGGCCAGGCGCAGGTTCGCCGATACATCGCAGACCTATCGAGGCGTGATCTCGATGATGTTGGATGTAGCAGTCTTCAACGACGTCATATCGGCTGAGGTGGTTTTACTCTTTGATTCCTGCTGCTCCCGATAACGTATAAGTGGGTGTACCCCGACCGAGTAATTGCGCCCAGGCATGATCTGGTAACTCAATGACAGATTGATCGTCCTGACGATTGACTGCCCCGGCTTCAGGACAAGAGATGGCGTGGAACCTCGGACGTTGTGCACATAGATGCCGCGATAGTCGACGGGGCTGCCGTCCTCTTGCAGGACCTTGAACAGATTGGTCTGCAACACCCCGCCTTTGTCTACGTCTGGAACATACGAGGCAGGTAGCTCGATGGGCTGGTCACCTGCGTTGGCCATCGTGACTGAGACGGATGCTCCAGCTGTCGCTGTATGCGCTGCCTGTCTGTTTTGGAGTCTGATCTCCAGCCTCCCAGCCGCAGTCGCGCTGGAGCAGGCTGACAGCGCGAGAATCCCAAGAACCCATATCGCCTTCATCATTCACCTCTTACGCGCAAGCGCTTCTTTGTCGTCAGTTCTCATGCCATCTCTCCGGCTTGGGGTATGAGCCCTGGACGGGCGGAACCACCGTGGCGGGCGACTCCTGGGCAGACGCTAGTCGCGATTCATCCTCGGAGCGATCTATCAATCCAACGTGCACTATCGCGCGCGGTTGGGGACCTGACGCTTTGGCGCTTCCCACATCACCGTCTAGCGCAAGTCCTCGTCGGCACCGTCCACCCGGTCTCCTGCATCAAGCTGCTGCAACACGCGATCGAAATCGCTCACGAACAGCTGGTCCTGCACGATGCGGTACCTTTCGAACTCGCTTTCCGCATGCGCTTTGGCGATCTCGGCAGTGACGCGCCCTGCGTCCTGCAACACCTGCCGGTCGGTTGCTTCGATGAAACGATTCAGACGTGTTTCCCAATCCTGCATGGTCATCGGAATCTGCCGCAGTGCCATGTCCTCGGCCAGGTCCAGATAGGCCGATACGAGGCGTTGCAACTGCGCCATCTCGCCGGTGGTCAGGTAGTTCTTGGCAACCGCCACGTCGAACTTCTGGATCTTCCCGCGCGGTGCATCGGCCCAGGTGGTCAGGCCCATGTGCTGCTTGCCGGCATCGGCTCGGTGGTAGACGACTTCTGCTGCGGTTTGCCCGTGGATGGCCCAGTGCAGCTTGTTCTGCACTGTGGCGAAGAACCGCTGGGTTGCCTGCGCGGTGGCATCGTAGTCCAGGGCGGTGGCGTAGATGTCGGTGATCTTCTGGTAGAACTTGCGCTCGGAGAGACGGATCTCGCGGATGCGCTGCAACTGCTCTTCGAAGTAGCGCTTGCCGAGCACCGTGCCGTCATTCTTCAGGCGCTCATCGTCCATCGCGAAGCCCTTGATCGTGAAGGACTCGATGATGGTGGTGGCCCACTTGCGGAACTGCACCGCGCGCTCGGAATTGACCTTGTAGCCCACGGCAATGATGGCCGCGAGGTTGTAGTGCTTGGTGTCGTAGCTCTTGCTGTCGGCGGCAGTTATTCGAAAATTTCGAATAACTGCATCTGGCTGTAACTCGTTGTCAGCGAACACCTTTTTCAGGTGGTAGTTGATGGTGTGGGTTTCGACATCGTAGAGCTGGGCCAGCATCTTCTGCGTCAGCCAGACGTTTTCGTCGGCATACGCCGCCTGCACGCCGCCCCCGCCTGCGGCGGCCACGAAGGTCAGGTATTCGGCCGCCGACGAGCGGACGAGCGAAATTTCATGCTTTTTCGCCATTGATGCCTCCCATGCTGGCGATACCGCACAACCAGTTTTTCTTCGTCCATGATGCTATCCGGGCATGCCCGGTGATGGTGATAGGCGAACGTGCCGTTCTGCCGTAAGTGATGTTGCCATTGCGCCGGCTCGCGTCCATCAGAACAACGAACCCTGCACGGGCAACGCAGTAGCTGGTTCTGTTGCTGGCTTGGCGGGTGCCGCCTGCTGCTGCGCACCCAACCGCCACGCCAGACCCGAGATGCGCGCGGCGTGCCGGGCCAGTGCGCTGCGGATGACCGCCTCGCTGCCGGCCAGGTGCAGGGCGCGGCGGGCGCGGGTGATGCCGGTGTAGAGCAGTTCGCGGCTGAGCACGCGGGCGTCGCGGGTGGGCAGTTGCAGCCAGACGGTGTCGAATTCGCTGCCCTGGGCCTTGTGCACGGTCATGGCGAAGGCGCTTTCGTGCGCGGGCAGTGCGGCGGGGTGGAAGCCGCGCACCTGGCCGTCGCCGTCGCCTTCGAACCAGGCGACCAATGGGCCTTGGGCACGGCTGTCGGTGCCGCCGGACTGGCCTGGCCCTGAAGAGGCGCCTTCGTCGCTGCGCCCCGAAAAGGGACTCGCGTCGCTTCGCAGGCAGATGCCGACGTCGCCGTTAAACAGGCCGTGGCGGTAGCTGTTTTCGGTGATCAGCAGCAGGCGGCCCTGGAACCAGGGCGAGGCGGCGCCGAGGCGGCGCGCGCCGGAGCCGGTTTCGGCCAGCAGTTGTTCGATACGGGCGTTGAGGCCGCGTGCGCCCTGCGGGCCGGCGCGCACGGCGGTGAGCAGGCGCAGGCGCGCGGCGTCGCGCAGGGCCGCGGCCGGGTCGTGCGCGTCGGCCAGCGCGCGCCAGTGCGCGAGCAGTGCGTCGCGGCCCAGGGTGAGCGGGTCTTCGCCGTCTTCGTGGAAGTGCACGCCGGCCAGCTCGCCGCTGCGCAGCAGGGCCAGGGCGCTGTCGGCGTCGCCGGCGCGCACGGCGTCGGCCAACGGGGCCAGTGCAAAGTCGTCTGCCTGCCGGTAGCCGCGCAGCAGGTGCACGCGGTGGCCGGCCAGGCCGCCGCCGTGGCTGGCGGCGGGCGTGGTGTCGGCGGGTGCGTTGCCGAGTAGCGCTTGCAGCGCCTGTGCGTCCTGCGGCTGCAGGGCATCGCCGGGGCCGGCGGCCTGCAGGATGGCGGCGAGCACGTCGCCGGCTTCCACCGAAGGCAGCTGGTCGGCGTCGCCGAGCAGGATCAGCTGGGTGCCATCGGCCACGGCTTCGACCAGCTTGCACATCAGCGGCAGGTCGACCATGGAGGCTTCGTCGACGACGATCAGGTCCAACGGCAGCGGGTTGTCGGCGTTATGGCGGAAGTGCGGGGAATCCGGGATGACGCCGAGCAGGCGATGCAGGGTGCTGGCGCCGCTGGGCAGGGCATCGGCCAGGGCCGGGTCGATGCCGCCAGCGATGGCGCGCGTGACCGCAAGGCGCAGGCTTTCGGCCATGCGCTCGGCGGCGCGGCCGGTGGGCGCGGCCAGAGCGATGCGCGGTGCCGGGGTGTTGGAGGCGTATGCCTGGGCGATGCGCAGCAGCAGCAGGCGGGCGATGGTGGTGGTCTTGCCGGTGCCGGGGCCGCCGGTGACCAGCAGCAGGGTGCGGCGCAGCGCCAGGGCGGCGGCCTGGGCCTGGCGGTCTGGGTGGTGGGATGGAGCCGGTGGGGCCTTACCTTCCTGGTCGACAGATGGCTCTGGCAGGCCCGTGCCCTCACCCGCCTCTCCCGGAGGGAGAGGGGAAGCGTGCGGGAATAGCTGCGCGAACAGCGGTGCCAGCGTGGCGGCGTCGAAGGGCGGCGGCGACTGGGCGGCGATGCGTAGCAGGCCCAGCGCCAGGCGGCGCTCGTACTCGCGGTAGCGGCGCAGATAGAGCAGGCCGTGTTCCAGCACCAGCGGGCAGTCGGCGGCGGCGGGGTCTTGCGCATTCGGTTGGTCGACCCAGCGCGAGGCGGCCAGGGTGCGTTGCCAGTCGATGGGGTCCGGGAGTGCGGGCGCTGGGCCCTCGCGCGTGTCCAGCAGCATGCCGGCGCGGCTGGGGTCCAGCCCTGCGTGGCCGCTGGTGACGGCCAGCGAGGCGAGTGCGGCGCCGGCCAACACCTGGGGGTCGGTGTCCGGGGCCAGGCGTTGCAGGCTTTGGGCGAAGGCCAGATCCAGCGGGCGCAGCGCGTCGGCCTTGATCAGGGCGTTGAAGAGGGTTGGGTGGTTCATGCGGTGGACGCCTCCCGGGCGCAGGCGCCCTCACCCCACCCTCCGCTGCGCACCCCGGCCCGCGCGGCGTGGCGCAGACACTGCCAGGCACGCGCACCGGTGTGCGCAAGCGGGGTCTGCCCGCCTCGAGGGGAGCGGGGCATGCGCACAGCGCTGATCGGGCGTGCGGTCTGTTGGGTCATGGCTTGGATGCTTCGGCGGCGGACGTACCCTCACCCCAACCCCCGCTCCGCGCCCCAGCCCGCGCCAGCGGCGCGGGCGCTCCAAGGCACGCGCGCCAGTGGCGCGCAACCAGTGCCTTATCGCCCCGGGGGGAGCGGGGCTTTGGTGCGTCAGCGGTAAGGGGCTGTGCGCTAGCGGGCATCGGGCGTGCCTGGGTTGCTGGATGTCGGTTCCGGGGCGCTGCCTGCGAACAGGGCGTCCAGGGCTTGGACCAGCGCCGGGTCGAAGCGCCAGGCGTGGACGCCGGGTGCGGGCGTGGCGCGGTTGACGGAGTCGGAGTCGGAGTCGGAGTCGGAACCGAGGATGGAGCTGGAGTCGGCTGCGGGGTTGCGGGTGGCGTCCAGGCCGCGGCAGAACAGGTAACGCACGCCGCCGAAGTCGCGGGCGTAGTCGTAGCCATCGCCCAGGCGGAAACGCAGCCAGCGGTGCAGGGCCACGGTGTAGATCAGCGCCTGCAATTCGTACTCGCTGTGCGCCATGCCGCGGGCCAGGGCGTCGGCGTCGTAGCTGGGCAGGCGATTGGACTTGTAGTCGAGCACGTACCAGCGCCCGTCCACGGTGTAGGTGAGGTCGATCAGGCCGGTCATCAGGCCTTCCAGCCGCTGACGCGCGCCGAAGGCCTGGCGGTCGCCGACCACGCCAAACCGGTGCAGCAACGCGAGCAGCGCATCGACGCGGGTGGGCCGCATGGCGAAGTGGAATTCCATCTCGTTGCGGCGCTGCGGCGCGGGCACGGCGGCCAGGGTGGTGCCTTCGGGCAGGGCCACGGTGAGGGTGTGGCCGATCAGCGCGGTGAGCATTGCCAGGCCGTCGTCCCATTCCTTCTCGACGTAGCCGCCGCGCTGCAGCGCCTCAAGGATGGCGGCGGCCTGGCCCTCGGGTGCGGGCAGGCCGGGGCGCCAGGCCTGCCAGGCAGCGAAGTCGCAGCGCTCGAATACGTCGTGCATCACCACGCCGAAGCGGTTGCCGGCAAAGCGCGGGTCGAAGGCGTCGACCTCGGCGGCCACCGCAACGGCCTCGCTGCCGGACGGCTCGTCGCTGCCGCCACTGCCGACCACGGTGGCGCTGGCCATCGGGTCGGTGGCGGCGCCGGCATCGGCATTGGCCAGCTGGGTGAAGCTGTAGACCCACCAGTCCGGGGCGATATGCCGCTGCGGCGCGCGCGCAGGCGGCACCTGCGCCTCGACCGGCGGCGGCAGGCGCGGCAGGTTGGTGGGCGGCGTGGACGTGTCCACCACCACTGCACCCTCGCCGGCCGCACCCTGCAGTGCGTCCAGCGCGCGCAGCATGCCGGACAGTGCGGTGCGCTCGTGCTGGTGGAACGGGCCGCTGGCGATCCACAGCGCGTGCTCGGCACGGGTCAGCCCGACGTAGAGCAGGCGTGCGTCTTCGGCACGTTGTTCCTGCTTCCAGGCCGCTTCGGCGGCGCTCCAGGTCGGGTCGTCTTTATCAGTCTTCCAGTGCAGCTGGCGGCCGAGCTCCGGCACATGCACCACGCAATGGCGGCCGGCGCCCTTGTCGCTGCGGCCGATGCCGATGTACGGCAGGAACACCAGCGGATATTCCAGGCCCTTGCTCTTGTGCAGGGTGACGATCTGCACGCGGCGCGCGTCCGATTCCAGCCGCAGCTGCTGGGCTTCGTCGTTGTCGTCGGCATTGGCGATGCGGCGCGACAGCCAATCGACCAGGCCGTGCGGGCCGAGCGCGCGGGCGTCGGCTTCCTGCAGCAGTTCGGCCAGCTGCAGGTAGTTGGTGAGGCGGCGCTCGCCATCGACCAGGGCGAGCAGGCGTTGCCCGTGCGCGGCGCCCAGGTCGCCGATCAGGGCAAGCGGGCCGCCGCGCTGCCAGCGCTCGCGCCAGTCCAGCGCCTGCTGCTGCCAGCGGCGGTGACGCTCGCCGTCGTGTGCGAGCGCGGCGATGGCGGCGGCATCCGCGCCAATCAGCACGGTGGCCAGCGCGGCGCGCAGGCGGCTGTCGTCGCCCGGGTCGAGCAAGGCCTGCAGCAGGGCCAGCAGCTCCAGCGCCTCGTCGGTGGCGAACAGGCTCTGCTTACCGGCCGCCACGGCGGGGATGCCCACCGCGCCCAGCGCCTGTTGCATGCGCGTGGCCTCGCCGTGGCTGCGCACCAGCACGGCGATATCGCCGGCCTGCACCGGGCGGCCATTGACGGTGGCGGTGCCGTCGCGGCCGCCGGCCAGCCAGCCGCGAATCGCCGCCACGCAGGCGGCGGTGGCCAGCTCGCGGGCGCGGTTGGCGCTCCAGGGTTTGGGCTTTCCTGCTTGCTTGGTTTTTGCCGCTGCCGCGGCAGGTGGCGGCGGCGGGTCCGGGGCGCGCCACAGCGTCAGCGCCGGGGCGGGGCCGCCATCGCGTTGCAGGTCGGCATCCACCCGCTTGGTGCCGGGCCGCACCGGGTGGAAGGCGATGCCATCGGTGAGGAAGGCGTCGGTGTAGCCGGCCTGCGCGTACAGCGCGTCGATGGCCGCCAGCACGCCGGGGCGCGAGCGGAAGTTGTGGCTCAGCGGCGGGGCGAGTTCGGCGGTGACCGCGGCGGCCAGATAGGTGCGCACGTCGCCGCCGCGGAAGCCGTAGATGGCCTGCTTGGGGTCGCCGATCAGAAACAGCGCCGGCTCCAGGCCGGCCGCGCGTGCGAGCGGGCCTTCGCCGAACACGTTGGAGAAGATCGCCCACTGGCGGTCATCGGTGTCCTGGAATTCGTCCACCAGCGCGATGGCGTATTGCGCGCGCAGCCGCGCGACCAGCGCCTGCGCCTGCGCGCCTTCCAGCGCGTGCGCGACGCCATCGACCAGGTCGTCGTAGGTCTGCACGCGGCGCTGGCGCTTGAGCAATGCCAGCCGTGCGATGGCGTCCTCGCGCAGGGCGTGCAGCAGGCGGATGCGGCGACGGCTGCGCCATGCTTCGACACCGACCAGCGCGGTGAGATAGCCGTCGATCTCGTGGCTCAGCGGCGAGGCCGGGGTGCGATCGACGAACTTCTTGTTGGTGCCGGCGGCCAGTTCCGCGGCGGTGAGTTTGATCAGCTTGGCGTGCGGCGTTGCGTGCATCGATGGTGCGGCGGCGAAGCTGTCGAACCAGTGCCACAACGCTGTTAGCCACTCGGGCTTGTAGCTGACCTTGCTCAGGATGCCGCCGTCGATGGCGGCCATGATGGTGTCGAAAAACGCGCTGCCGTGCGCCTGGAATGCCGCGGCCAGTGCAGTACTGGCGTCCTGCACCGCTTGCAGCAGCGCAGCGGAATCGTCGTTTGTCGTGGCGGCGGCCGGCAGCAGCGTTGGATGGCGCACCAAGGCGCGCAGATCGCTGGCCAATGCCTCCGGGCCGCCCGACCACAGCGCGATCAGGTCTTCGGCCATTGCCGCATCGGCGGCGCGCTGGCGCCACAGATCGGCGGCGACTTCGCCGAGCAGTTCGCGGTCGTTGGCGAGCAGTTCCGGTGCGGCGAAGGCCTGGCCGCTTTCCAGCGCATGCTCGCGCAGCACACGCGCGCAGAAGCCGTGGATGGTGAACACGGCGGCCAGGTCGATTTCTTCCACCGCCTGTTGCAGGCGGCGGCGCAGGGCCGCGGGTGTTTCGGTGCCGGTGGCCAGGTGCGTGGCGAGGACGGCGCGCGTAAGCAGCACATCGGGCGCGTCCTGTAGGAGCGGACCTGGCCGCGACGGGTCGTCGGCGAGCTCGGTCGCGGCCCGGGCCGCTCCTACGGGGGCGGTCGGTGTTTCGGTGCCAGGGGCCAGGTGCGTGGCGACAAAGGCGTCGGGCGCTTTGTGTAGGAGCGGCCCTGGCCGCGACGGGTCGTCGGCGAGGTCGGTCGCGGCCGGGGCCGCTCCTACGGGGGCGTCGGGGACCAGGGTTGCGGCCAGCACCAGGCGCTCGCGGATGCGGCGGCGCAGTTCCTGGGTGGCGGCCTCGGTGAAGGTGACGGCGAGGATCTGGCCGATGCGCAGCCCGCGCTCGACCACCAGCCGGGTGAACAGCGTCGCCAGGGTGAAGGTCTTGCCGGTGCCGGCGCTGGCCTCGATCAGGCGTACGCCCTGCAGCGGCAGGTGCAGATACGGGTCGGTGACCTGGCTGGCGCTCATTCGGCCTCTTCCTGCGCGCCGTGCCAGTGGCGCCAGCTCTCGATCAGACGCTCCGGATCCAGCGTGGCATCGGCGTTGCCGCGCTCGAGCAGGTCGTACACGCGATGGCTGGTGATGGCGAAATCGGCAAAGCGCTGCGCATCGGCGAACGGGTCGCGGCCGCGGTTGACCAGGCGCAGTTCCGGGCTGTGCGATTCGCTCCAGCCGAAGCTGGACTGCCACTGCCCGGCGGCGTCCTTGATGGCCTTGTCCAGGTCGTCGCTGCGCGCGGCCTGGTGATATTTCCAGCTGCTGTAGGGCGCGAACGCCAGCGGCGTCTGCAAGCCCTGCCGGTATACCTGCAGCAGCGCAGCCAACGCGCCCTGCGCCTGGGTCTGCGACAGCGGTTCGGCATCGATGGGATGCGGGCCTAAACCGTCTTCGTCTTCGAAGAAGCGCACATACGGCGCGTGCTCGCCGGCGGCGCGCAGCAGCAGCCATTCCAGGCCGTGGCGGATCGCGCTGCGGCCGCTGAGCGCGCCGACCTGCACCCGCCCCACCCCGCTCGCATACCAGCCGGGCACACGGCCGTGCACCTCGGTCTGGCCGATCTGCACCTGCAACCGGCGCGATTGCGCCGCCGATTCGCCACGCCAGTGCCGGAATGCCTCGGCATACGGGCGCAGTTGCGCCACCCGCTCATCGAGCTGGCGTCGCCCCAGCGGCCCGGACGGCAGCAACGCGCGCGCGCGCAGACGCTCGTAAAGCCGCTCGGTGTCGCCGGCCAGCGCGGCGTCGAACACGTGCTGCTGCAGGCCGTATTGCTCCAGCCCGCGTGTGGGCGCGAGCAGCGGCTCCAGATCGCTGTCTTCGCCGGCCGGATCCGGCAAACGCATCCCCAGGCGGTGGCGCAGGAACTGCCCGGCCGGGTCGGCGAACAGGCGGCGCAGTTCGTCGATCGACACATTCGTCGGCACTGCGATGTCATCGGCCGGCAACGCGCCGGCCACCCACGGCGCCAGGGGCTGGCGCTGGCCGGTAAGGCTGTCCACCGCAGGCCGCCACTGCCGGCGATAGCTGAAACGGCGCGGGTCGGCGCCGTGATCGCCTGGCGCACCGAAGGCAGCGGCGGCAAATGGCTGCAACGGGTGGTGCACCACCAGCGTGTCGATTGCCGCCGGGTCGGCGTGGTACTGCGCGGCGCTGCCCAGCAGCTCGCTGACCAGCACCGACGGTTCGCGCGCGCTGCCGTCGCGCGCATCGGCACCGAGATAGCTCAGGTAGAACACTTCCTGCGCGGAGGCGAACAACTGCAGGAACAGGAACCTGTCGTCCTCGCGGGTCGAACGGTCGCCGTGCCGGCGACGCTCGGTGCCCAGTTCTGCAGTGAGACGATTGAGCCCGGCGGCCGGGTCGCGGCGGGGGAAGTCGCCATCGTTCATGCCGAGCAGGCAGATCGCGCGGAACGGCAGCAAGCGCATCGGCACCATGCGGCCGAAACTGATGCCGCCGGTGAGCAGCGGCGCACGCGTGTCCGACTCGCCCAGCACCGCAGCAAAGTGCGCGCGCACCACCTCGGCCGGCACGCTGCCTGCGTACTCGGCGCGCACCGCATCGCGGGCGAATTGGTCGATCAAGCTGCGCAGCCGATCCAGCGCGCGCTGCGCACGCGGTGCCGAAGGTGCTTTTGGCATCAGCGCCTCCAGCAGGCCGAGCAGCCGCTCGCGCCACTCGACCGGCGTCATCGCCTCGGCCAACACGGACTGGTAGCGTTCGAGCACACGCAGCAGCTTCAACAAGATATCCAGTGCGGCCAGCGCGCTGCCTTCCAGCTGCGGCCAGGGCGCCACACCCTCGATATCGTCGTCGGTGCCGCTGGCATGGCCGAGCAGCAGCCGGTCCAGCGCGAAGCGCCAGGTGTAGGCGTCGTCGCCCGGTGCCTGATGCTGGCGCCGGTGCGCCGCATCCAGCCCCCAGCGCGCGCCGGCCGCATGCAGCCAGCCGCGCAGACGTTCCAGCCCGGCTTCGTCCAGGCCGGCGGCCTCGGCAATCGGTGCGCTGGCGAGCAGGTCGAGGATCTCGTGCAGGCCGAAGCGTGCGATCGGCAAGCCGAGCAAGCTCAGGAACACTTCGGCCAGCGGCTCGCTGGCCAACGGGCTGGCATCGGCCAGCGCGTACGGCAAGGCATCGTCGTTGCCGTGGCTGCCGAACACCGCATCCAGATACGGCACGTACGGGTCGATATTTGGCGACAGCACCGCGATCTCGCGCGGCTGCAGCGGTGGGTCGAAGCGCGCATCGTCGAGCAAGGCGCGTAGCTGGTCGTGCAGCACCTGCAGCTCGCGCAGCCGTGTGTGGCAGGCGTGCACCTGCAGGCTGGGGTCGTGCAGATTCACCGCCGGCAACACCGCAGGCACGCTGGGCGCGCGGCGATGGAACAGGTCGCTCTGCATGCGCCGCAGCAGGCTGTCGCCCAGGCCGCCGTCGGCCAGTGCGCGGCGGCCAGACTCCAATGGGTCGGCGTAGGCGGCGATCTCGGCCAGCGGGTGCACCACCTCGTAGTCGCCGACCAATGCCATGAAGTCGCGCCCGGCCGCGCCCCAGGCCTGCAGCAGCGGGTTTTCCTGTACCTGCTCGGCAAACAGCTGCACCGCACCGTCTTCGCGACGGCGCTGCCACAGGGTTTGCAGGTCGCCCCAGTAACCTTGCGTGGGCGTGGGCAGGTAGAAGTGCAGCGTGCCCACGCGCGCCTGCGTGGCCAGCACGCGCAGCACGTCGGGCGAAATATTCAAGATGGCGAAGGCGAACAGGCGCCTGGGCAAGCCCTGCGGCAGCGGGCCGTCCGGGCGCGCGTAGCGATCCAGATACTGACCGATGCGACGCGCGCGGTATTGCCGGCCGGTGGCAATGCTGCGCCACAGCCGCGCCTGCGGATCATCGGGGTCGGCGCCGCCTTCCCAACGCAGCAACCAGTCGCGTCGCCAGGCCTGGTACTTCTCGAACACATTGCCCAGCTCGCCAGCCAGCGCCCAGGGCTTGAGCGCATCGCCATCGGACAGATAACCGGCCAGGGGCGCCAACGCCGCGTCGCTGCCCAGGTCGGCCTGCAAGGCGGCGTACAGGCGCCACTGCGTGGTCGCCATGTCCAGATCGTCGTCGGCCGGGCCGAGATTGCATTCCAGCGCGCGCGCGACGAACTCGCCGGGGGTGAGGAATTCCAGATTGGCCGCCACCCCATGCTCGGCCGCCAGCGTGGACTGCAGCCAGCGCCGCATCGCCACCTGCGGGATCAGCACCACCTCCGGCTGCAGCAACGGCTGCTCCGGCACCGGCCGGCGCAGCTCCTGTGCGAGCAAGGCAGCCAGCGTATCCAGCGCATTTGAGGGATAGAGGCGGAAATCGGGCGCGGAAGTGGCGTGCATGCGTGTGCGCATTGTGCCGGATGCGGCCGTGCTGCGCTGTTGGCCCAGGGCGGCGCGCAGCGAGTGGCGCCGCTGTTCGGGCCGTACTGGAATGGGCAGGCGCGGGGCCGACCTTGGCGATCGACCGCCGACACGCTGCGGAGCTACTGCACCCGAACGCAGCAGGCGCGAGCGGATTGCGGATTACCTGCGATGCCGTGCAGCCGCGGCGCTCGGCGATATCGCTGCAAGCCGCCGTCGACCAACGCGCCTCCAGGCGCCGGCACTGCCATGCGACACCCCTGCGGCACCACAAAAAGCGATGGGCCGGGGTCTTCGCCCGGCCCATCGCGTTGGCTTGGAGCATGACGCTGGAGGCGATCAGTATTTCTTTTCCAGGTTGATCATCCAGGTCTGATCGTTGTTGCTGTCGCCATCGGTGATGCCGCGGTATTCCAGCCGCGTCGACAGGCCCTGCTCGGTCAGCAACGCCGCGCCGATGCCCACCATCAGGCGGTTGCGATCGAACGCGCTCTGGCCCGCGCGGTAGAACGGCCCGCCGTTCAGATCGGCGTAGCTCAGCGTGGCATCGCCGCGGCCCTGGAAGTCGCGCTGATATTCCACGCGCAACTGCGGGGTCAGCCGGCCCCAGGCCACTTCGCGGCGCCATTCCAGGCGCAGGCCCAGGTTGCCGGTGGTGGTGGCCACGTCCATGTCGTCATAGCGCAGCGCGAACGGCGCCACGCCATCTTCGACATAGCCATCCAGCGTGGCGCGCGCCACATCCACACGCGCATACGGGGTGATCTGCAGCTCGCCGCGTTGCAGGTCCGCACCGGTGGACAGCGAGGCGATCCACTGCTTGCCGTCGCGGTTGCCTTCGGCCATCGAGGCGTCGTCGGTGACATAGCGACGCAGGTCGTAGGACAGCAGCTGGTAGCCGACCAGGGTGTCGAAGAAGAACGCCTTGCCCGGATGGAAGCTGGCATACAACGCCATGGTGTAGGCGGTGGCCTTGGAGTGGCTGCCGTTCCTGCCCACATCGCTGTCGTCGCGGCCCCAACCCAGGCCCGCACCGATCGCCAGCGACTGCGCCACCCGGTAATCGGCGCCCACGCTCAGGCCGTCGGTCTGGAAGTCCACGCCGTTGCTGTTGGACTGCTTGTCCAGGCTGCCAGAGCGGATCGCACCGCCCACCCACAGCCCCAGATCGCTCTGCCCCTGCGCGGTGCTGGTGCCGCTGCTGGCCACTGCCGGCGCATCGCGGAAGTCGTTGTCGGCCTCCTGCGTGTCCGGGCTGCACGGCTGCGCACTGATGCCGCGGTCGGCCTGGCGGCAATGCGAGGTCGGCTGGAAGCTCACCGCGTTGCTGAAGGTGCTGCCACCGCGATGGGTGGCTTCCAGACGGCGCTGGAAGTTGTCGATCTGCGCCCGCGCAAAACGCCGCGTGGACTCGGACTGCGCATCGATCAGGCCACGCACTTCCGCATCCACGCTGGGGTCGCGGCGCGGCGCGATGGTGAACACCACGTTGGCCGGCACCGACGTGGCGAACGCGTTGGACAAGGTGAACTGCACCGTGGCCTGGCCGACGAAGGCCGGGTTCGGGGTGAAGGTCAGCATGAAGGTGGGCGTCTCGGCCATTGCAGCTGCCGCCGGCGACGGGCCCGATGCACGTGCCGCCGCCGCGGTGGCGAGACCACCAACCTGGGTGATGGTGGCGGTACCGGCCGACGCAGGCAGCACCGCGACCACGGCCGCCGCCACGAACGGCCCGCCGGTGGCATTGCGGGTCAGGTCGACCTGCTGCGCCTCGCCCGGCACTGCCGCCGCAGTCACCGACACCGCAACCGGCCGCGCATTGACCGCAATGGTCACGGTGGCCGCCGCCGAGGTGCCGCCGCTCCCGGTGACCGTGTAGCTCACCACATCGGTGCCGACGAAGCCGGCAGCCGGCGTGTAGACCAGCTCCAGCCCGTTGACCACGGCGGTGCCGTTGGTCGGCGCAGCGGCAATGGCGATCGTGGTGATGTTGCCGGTGTCGTTGGCGGTCACCGCCACCGTCACCGCAGCATCGGACATGGTGGCCGCCACATCCGCTACCGCCACCGGCGCCGCATCGCTCACCGTGAAGCTGTAGGCCTGGGTGGCGCTGGCATTGCCGGCATCGGCCACCGCGATGGTGAAGGACGAGGTGCCCTGCGTCGTCGGCGTGCCCGACAGCGTGCCGTCGTTGGCCAGCGTCAGGCCGGCCGGCAATGTGCCGCTGGCGATGCTGTAGCGATAGGGCGCAACGCCGCCGCTGGCCGTGAGCACCTGGTTGTACGCGCTGCCGCGCACCGCCGGGGGCAGGGTCGGTTGCGCCAGCACCAGCGTTGCCGCCGCGATGGTGACCGAGTAGTTCTGGCTGGTCTGCACAGCCGGGCTCGGGGTGCTGTCGGTGGCGGTCAGGGTGAAGTTGAAGGTGCCGGACAAGGTCGGCGTCCCGCTGAGCCTGCCGGTCGCTGCATCGACAATCACGCCATTGGGCAATGCGCCCGCAGTCAGTGCATAGCGGTAAGGCGCCGTGCCGCCGGTGGCCGGCGTGATCGCCGCGGAGTACGCCTGCCCGGCCGTGCCTGCCGGCAAGGTGCTGGCCGGCAACGCCAGGTTCGGGCCGGCCGCGGTCAATGCATAGGCCTGCGTGGCGGTGAAGGTGTTCGCGTCGGTCGCGGTCACGGTGACGTTGAAGCTGCCTTCCACCGTGGCGGTGCCCGACAGCGTGCCGTTGCTGGCCAGCGTGATGCCGGCCGGCAGGCTGCCCGCGCTGACTGCATAGGTGTACGGCGCGGTGCCGCCGCTGGCGCTCAGGGTCTGGCTGTAGGCGGTACCGCGG
Organism: Xanthomonas sp. NCPPB 2866; assembly: GCF_041475745.2. Classification (NCBI taxonomy): domain Bacteria; kingdom Pseudomonadati; phylum Pseudomonadota; class Gammaproteobacteria; order Lysobacterales; family Lysobacteraceae; genus Xanthomonas; species Xanthomonas sp. NCPPB 2866. The sequence continues at coordinate 4,812,429 of NZ_CM192975.1, forward strand.
GTGGCGGCCGGCAGCGTGGTGGGCGCGATCACGACCACAGGTGCCGCGATGGTCAGCGTGTAGCTGCGGCTGGCCTGCGCCGCCGGGCTGGGCGTGCTGTCGGACACGGTCAGGGTGAAGCTGAACGTGCCCGCCACGGTCGGCGTGCCGCTGAGCGCGCCGGTGGCCGCGTCCACCACCACACCCGCCGGCAGAACACCGCCGGTCAATGCATAGCTGTAAGGCGCCGTGCCGCCGGTGGCCGAGGCGATCGTCGCCGCATACGCCTGCCCGGCCGTGCCTGCAGGCAAGGTGCTGGCCGGCAACGCCAGGTTCGGGCCGGCCACGGTCAGTGCATAGGCCTGCGTGGCGGTGAAGGTGTTCGCGTCGGTCGCGGTCACGGTGACGTTGAAGCTGCCTTCCACCGTGGCGGTGCCCGACAGCGTGCCGTTGCTGGCCAGCGTGATGCCGGCCGGCAGGCTGCCCGCGCTGACTGCATAGGTGTACGGCGCGGTGCCGCCGCTGGCGCTCAGGGTCTGGCTGTAGGCGGTACCGCGGGTGGCGGCCGGCAGCGTGGTGGGCGCGATCACGACCACAGGTGCCGCGATGGTCAGCGTGTAGCTGCGGCTGGCCTGCGCCGCCGGGCTGGGCGTGCTGTCGGACACGGTCAGGGTGAAGTTGAACGTGCCCGCCACGGTCGGCGTGCCGCTGAGCGCGCCGGTGGCCGCGTCCACCACCACACCCGCCGGCAGGACACCGCCGGTCAATGCATAGCTGTAAGGCGCCGTGCCGCCGGTGGCCGGGGTGATCGCCGCGGAGTACGCCTGCCCGGCCGTGCCTGCCGGCAGGGTGCTCGCCGGCAAGACCAGATTCGGGCCAGCCACGGTCAGGGTGTAGGCCTGGTTGCCGGTGAAGCTGCCCGCATCGGTCGCGGTCACGGTGAAGTTGAAGCTGCCTTCCACCGTGGCGGTGCCCGACAACGTGCCGTTGCTGGCCAGCGTGATGCCGGCCGGCAGGCTGCCCGCGCTGACTGCATAGGTGTACGGCGCGGTGCCGCCGCTGGCGCTCAGGGTCTGGCTGTAGGCGGTACCGCGGGTGGCGGCCGGCAGCGTGGTGGGCGCGATCACGACCACAGGTGCCGCGATGGTCAGCGTGTAGCTGCGGCTGGCCTGCGCCGCCGGGCTGGGCGTGCTGTCGGACACGGTCAGGGTGAAGTTGAACGTGCCCGCCACGGTCGGCGTGCCGCTGAGCGCGCCGGTGGCCGCGTCCACCACCACACCCGCCGGCAGGACACCGCCGGTCAATGCATAGCTGTAAGGCGCCGTGCCGCCGGTGGCCGGGGTGATCGCCGCGGAGTACGCCTGCCCGGCCGTGCCTGCCGGCAGGGTGCTCGCCGGCAAGACCAGATTCGGGCCAGCCACGGTCAGGGTGTAGGCCTGGTTGCCGGTGAAGCTGCCCGCATCGGTCGCGGTCACGGTGAAGTTGAAGCTGCCTTCCACCGTGGCGGTACCCGACAGCGTGCCGTTGCTGGCCAGGGTGATGCCTGCCGGCAACGTGCCGCTGGCGAGCGCGTAGGTATACGGCGCGGTACCGCCGCTGGCGCTCAGGGTCTGGCTGTAGGCGGTGCCGCGGGTGGCAGCCGGCAGCGTGGACGGCGCGACCACGATCGGCGGCGCGGCGATGGTCAAATTGTAGCCACGTGTGGCCTGCGACGGCGTGCCTGTGGTGCTGTCGGTGGCGGTTACGCTGAAGCTGAAGCTGCCCACGCTGCCGGGGGTGCCGGTCAGGGCGCCGCTGCTGCCGTCGAGCGTGATGCCCGCCGGCAAGGCACCGGCGGTGACGGCGTAGGTGTACGGCGCAACGCCGCCGGTCGCCGGATTGAGCGCACTCGAATAGGCCTGGCCGGCGGTGCCGGCCGGCAGGCTGGTCGCCGGGAAGGTGGTCGTGGCCACGGCCACGGTCAGCGTGTAAGCACGGGCGCCGCTGGTGGGGCTGCCGCCGCTGTCGGTGGCGGTCGCGGTGAAGTTGAAGCCGCCGCTGGCGGTGGGCGTGCCGGACAGCACGCCGCCAGCGCTCAGGCTCAACCCGGCCGGCAACGCACCGGCCGTGATGGCGAAGGTGTACGGCGCGGTGCCGCCGCTGGCGCTCAGGGTCTGGCTATAGGCGCTGCCCGCGGTCGCCGCCGGCAGCGATGCCGGCCCGACCACCACCACCACATCGTCGTTGACGATGGTGCCGGTACCGGTGGCGCGGGCGATGCTCGCGTTGCTGGCGCCGGACAGGCCGACGCTGAAGGTCTCGTTGGGTTCGACCGCGGTGTCGCCATTGACGGTGATCGCCACGCCCTGCGCGGTAACGCCCGGCGCGAAGGTCAGCGTGCCGGAGCGGGCGGCGTAGTCGCTGCCGGCGGTGGCGGTGCCATCGGCGGTGATGTAATTGACCGACACGGTCTGGCCGCTGGCCGCACTCAGGCTCACCGTGAAGGTGGCCGTGGTGGTGCCGCTGTTGCCTTCATTGACGCTGACGTCGTCGATCGACAGTGCAGGCAGCGCATCGTCGTTGACGATGGTGCCCTGGCCCTGGCCATCGCCCACGCTCGCCCCGGTGACGTTGCTGACGTTGACGAAGAAGGTCTCGTTCGGCTCGCTGAGCGTGTCGCCGTTGACCAGCACGGTGAAGGTGGCGCTGCTGCTGCCGGCGGGGATGGTCTGCCCGGTCAGGCTGGAGGCAACGTAGTCCACGCCGGCAGTGGCGGTGCCGTCGGCGGTGGCGATATCAAAGCTGACGCCGCCGGTGCCGGCCGGCTGGCTGAGCGAGACGGTGAAGGTGGCATTGGTGGTGCCGGCATTGCCCTCGTTCACCGACACGTCGTTGATCGACAGCGTCGGCTGGTCGTCGTTGAGGATGGTGCCGGTGGCGCTGTTGGGCGAACCCACGTTGTAGCCGGTGCCGCTGGCAAGGGTCAGCACCACGGTCTCGTCCGGTTCGATGGTGGAATCGGCGGTCGGATTGATGGTGATGGTGCCGGTGGTCTGGCCGGCGTTGATCACCAGCGGCGAACTAACGGCCGCATAGTCGGTGCCCGAGGTTGCCGTGCCGCCAACGCTGAAGGCGACCGACACCGCGTTCGGCGCGGCCTGGTCGAGCGTGACGGTGTAGATCAGGTTGGTCGCACCGTCCTCGGCCACGCTGGACGGAGCCACTGCGATCGATGCGTTCGGAAAGTCGTCGTTGACGATGGTGGCGGTGGCGCTGGATGGACTGCCGATGCCATAGCCGCTACCGCTGGCCACGCTGATCACCACCGTCTCGTCGGCCTCAACGGTGGTATCGGCAACCGGGGTGATGGCGAAGCTGGCCGAGGCGGTATTGGCGGGCACCACGATGCTGGCCACCGCGCCCGTGTAGTCGGTGCCGCTGGTGGCGGTGCCGCTGCGGGTAAGGTTGACCGTGGTGGCCGAGCTGCTGGTCTGGCTCAAGGTCACCGTGTAGGTGAACGATGTGCCGCTGTCTTCGTTGGCGCTGGACGGCGAGACCGCGATGCTGGCGCTGATCGCAGGGTTGATGGTGATGTTGAAGACGACCTGGTTGTTGTCCTCGTCCAACAGATAGAACGAGTCCGAGGTCGCACCATCACCGTTGTTGGTATAGGTCACCGTTTGGGTGCCAGGACCAGACTGACCGCTGAGGACGTAGCTGCCATGCGCAGGCGGCACGCCGTCGTCGGTCATACCGGTATTGGACGGACCGTCGCAGTCGCTGACATCGAATGTCACTGAACCGCCCGCGTTGATGGTGGCGCTTTTCGGGCTTGTGCAATAGGCCGCCAGGGCAACGTGAGAGGTCGCCAACAGCAACAGCGCCAATATCCAGCGCAACAGCGGACGCACGCCACCCACGGCGGTAAAAGTCGTAGACATCATGTTTTCCCCCAAAAACACGCCACCCCAATGGCGTCGGCAACGGTCCTGGTGCCTCGGATCAGCTCAACGCGATGCCTGCGCAGGCATACGGTTGGACTGCGGCGCCATTTAAACAGGAACTGACTGCCAGTTAAAGAATGAAAAATTAATACTTCATCCCAGTTTTGGACGCTGGTGGCTTGTGGTATGCAATCTCGGCAGGTATCAGTACGGCAGTCTCCGACAGTCGGTCGGTGACGTACCTACGTAGGGAGAGCTGCATGAGCGAGTTCTTCATCGGTCAGATCATGCTGACCGGTTTCGCATTTGCGCCGAAGTATTTTGCGCAGTGCAACGGGCAATTGCTGCCGATCAATCAGAACCAGGCCCTGTTCAGTCTGCTCAGCACGCGCTTCGGCGGCGACGGCAAAACCACGTTCGGCTTGCCGGACATGCGTGGGCGCACCCCGATGGGCTATGGGCCGTCGGCGGATCCGAACTGGCAGCCGACCGCCGCTCCCATGGGCCAGGCGGCAGGCGCGGAGACGGTGACGCTGGTGGTGGACAACCTGCCCCCGCACACCCACCTGATGGATTGCAGCAGCGCCAACGGCGACAACCGCACGCCGACCGGCCGCCTGTTCGCGAACAACAGCATGAATGCCGGGACCCCACACGCGTTGTACGGCGCGCCCGGCGCGATGGTGCCGCTGTCGCAGTCCACCGTCGCCAGCAGCGGCGGCAGCCAGGCGCATCCGAATCTGCAGCCGTACACCACGATCAATTTCTGCATCGCGCTGTCCGGCATCTTCCCTTCGCGCAGCTAGGCGCATCCGTATCCGGGGGCGCCGTCGTACGCAGCCTTGCGTACGACGCCCCATCGACCAGGAAGAATTTCATGGGTACTCCCTTCATCGGCGAAATCCGCATGTTCGGCTTCGGCCGCACACCACAGGGTTGGCAGGCGTGCGACGGCTCGCTGTTGCAGATCTCCGACTACGAACCGTTGTATGTCCTGCTCGGCACCGTCTACGGCGGCAATGGCACCAGCACCTTCGCCGTGCCGGATCTGCGCGGCCGCCTGCCGATCCATCAGGGTCAGGGACCGGGCCTGAGCAACTACGTGCTCTCCCAGCGCTCCGGCACCGAGACGGTGACATTGACCGAACCGCAGATGCCGGCGCACACGCACACCGCCCAGGCCACCACCGCGGCAGCGACCGCCACCGCACCAGCCGGTCTGCTGCCAGGCACGGTCAACGGCAGCCTGTTCTACGCAAGCGACACCACCGGCAGCACCACGCTGGCAATGTCCGCGCAGAGCACCTCGTTCGCCGGCGGCAACCAGCCACACGACAACCTCATGCCGACGCTGACGGTGCAGTACTGCATCGCCACCACCGGCATCTTCCCGCAACAGGCCTGATCCCATGCGCCGCGCCGACATGGCTGCGGCACGCATCCGCTGCATCGAAGGAATCCGCTCATGACCGAACCCTATATCGGCGAAATCCAGTTGTTCGGCTTCGACTACAACCCTTACGGCTGGGCCTTCTGCAACGGCGCCACGCTGCCGATCACGCAGAACACCACGCTGTACTCCCTGCTTGGCGTGGCCTATGGCGGCAACGGCAGCAGCACCTTCCAGTTGCCGAACTTTTCCGCACGCGCCGGTTGCCATCAGGGCGCAGGGCCCGGACTGACCCCGCACACGCTGGGCAGCAACTTCGGCTCCGCCTCGGAAAGCCTGCTGAGCACGCAGATCCCGATGCACCAACATGGCATCAACGCGTACTCGCAGTCGGACGCGACCAAGAAGACCGGCACGCCGGCCAACGGTGTGGCGCTGTCGTCGCTGAACGTCAACACAGAGCGTCCATTCCTGGCGGTTGCGCCGGACAAACAATTCTCCCCGACCATGTTGCTGCCCACCGGCACCGGCCAGGCGCACGAGAACCGGCAGCCCTATCTCGCAGTGAACTTCTGCATCGCGCTGCAGGGCAACTATCCGGCGTTCAACTGAGCTGCCGTCACCCGGGCGCGTTGCAGAGGCGGCGATGAAGATGCAGTTGGTAACGAGCGCTACCGCTAGTCGGGGCGCGGTGGATCTTGCGCTGCGCCCCGAGCAGCCAGCCGACATCGCGTGGCTGCAGGCGCTTTATGCCAGTACCCGCAGCGACGAGCTGGCACCGGTACCGTGGCCGGAGGCGAGCAAACGTGCCTTTCTTCAGCAGCAGTTTGCGCTGCAGCGCGCGCACTACCAGCAACATTTTGAAGGCGGCGACTTTCTGATCGTCCAGGCCAATGACCTGCGTATCGGGCGCCTGTATCTGCACCGCGCTGCCACGCAACTTACGCTGGTGGATATCAGCCTGCTGCCGGACTGGCGCGGCCAGGGCATCGGCTCGCAACTGCTCGCCTACGCGCAAGCGATTGCGCGAGAGGCGGGATGCGGACTGTCACTGCATGTGCTGCACTCAAACCCCGCCGCGCAGCGACTGTATGTCCGCCACGGTTTCGTCACGGGCATGAGCAACCAGACGCATCTGCAGATGCACTGGCATTTTCCCAAGCACCGCAGTTGAACGCGCTCAGTTGAAAACGGCCTGATACAGAAACCCGTCGCGCTCGCGCGCCACCGGCACCAGGAAGATGCCGATCTCGCCCAGCCGCGTGTGACGTAACCGATAGGTCTGCTGCGGAAACAGAAATGCCGAGCTGTTGCGGAACAGCAGCGAGAATGGCGCGCGATGCACCGCGTGCGTGGTGGGCAGCGCGCGCGCCTCGACCAGCACGAATGGAACCTCGCCTTCGTTCAATGCAGCCGAGAACGTGTCGTTGACGCTGCCTGCAAAGTGCTCCAGGGTCAGTAAGTCCATTTTGTGCTCATGGTCGGCTGGGAATCCGATCATCCACGTAGGGCATACCTGCCACAACACCTGCGCGTTCGAAGATTGCATTGCGTCATGCATGAGACGGCCTGTTGCATACGCGCCGGCGGTGACGCGTCTGCTGCAGTACAGGCGTCATGCGACAATACTGCACGCGCCGGTTCGGTTATGTTCAGCCGGATGACGGCTACTCTATCGCGTTGGAATTCTGTTAAAGGCTTCGATGACGGCGTCCGCATCCCCTGTCGTGCAGTTGTCCGGTGTCCGCATCGATCGCGGCGGTCGCACGATCCTGCGCGACGTCTCGCTCGATGTGCCGCGCGGCAGCATCACGGCCGTGCTCGGTCCTTCCGGTAGCGGCAAGTCCACCTTGCTGGCCGCACTGACCGGTGAGCTGCGTCCGGTCGCCGGCTCGGTCACCCTGTTCGGCAGCGCGATCCCGCACGGCAACCGTGCACTGCTGGAGATGCGTCGCAATGTCGGCGTGCTGCTGCAGGGCAATGGCCTGCTGACCGACCTGAGCGTGGCCGACAACGTCGCGCTGCCGCTGCGCACCCACACTCGCCTGCCAGCGCCGGTGCTGCAGCGCCTGGTGCAGATGAAGCTGCATGCGGTGGGCCTGCTGGCCGCCGCCGATGCCTGGCCGCGCGAACTGTCCGGCGGCATGGCGCGGCGTGTGGCGTTGGCGCGGGCGCTGGCACTGGACCCGCCGCTGATGATCTACGACGAACCGCTGACCGGGCTGGACCCAATCGCCTCGGGCGTGATCATGAGCCTGATCCAGCGCCTCAACGACAGCCTTGGCCTGACCAGCATCATCGTCAGTCACCACGTGCACGAAACCCTGCCGATCAGCGACCAGGCCGTGGTCATCGCCAATGGCGGCATCGTGTTCGCCGGCACGCCCGAGCAGTTGCAGGACAGCACCGACCCGCTGGTGCAGCAGTTCCTGCATGGCCAGCCGGATGGCCCGATCGCCTTCGATGCGGCGCCGCGGCGCGACCGGAGTGCTGCCTGATGGCCATGGTCGACTCGATCCGCGCCTTCGGCCGCGCCGGGCTGTTCTCGCTGACCGTGCTGCGTGGCTCGGTGCCCACGCGCGACTTCATCGCCGAACTGGTGCGCGAGATCTACAAGGTCGGTGCGCGCTCGCTGCCGATCATCGCCGTCGGCGGCGCCTTCGTCGGCCTGGTGCTGACCCTGCAGGGCTACCGCACGCTGACCACCTATGGTGCGTCGGATGCGCTGTCCACCTTGCTGGGGCTGTCGCTGTACCGCGAACTGGCACCGGTGCTGACCGCGCTGTTGTTCATCGGCCGGGCCGGCAGTTCGATCGCGGCCGAGCTTGGCCTGATGCGCGCCACCGACCAGATCAAGGCGCTGGAGCTGATGGCCATCGATCCGGTGGCCAAGGCGGTGGCACCGCGCTTCTGGGCGGCGGTGCTGACGGTGCCGTTGCTCACCGGCGTGTTCTGCTCGCTGGCCATCACCGGCGGCTACTTCGAGGCCGTACACGTGTTGGGCATCGACAACGGCACATTCTGGTCGGGGTTGAGCAACAGCGTGGACTTCTGGGACGACTTCGGCGTGGCGATGCTCAAGTCGGCGATCTTCGGCGGCACGGCCGCATTGGTCGCCGCCTACGTGGGCTTCCACGCCGAGCCGACCATCGAAGGCACCTCGATCGCCACCACCCGTGCGGTGGTGAACGCCTCGCTGCTGGTGCTGATGTTCAACTTCGTCCTTTCTGCAATGTTGTTTAGGTGAGTGGAATAACTATGGCCATGCGTGGACCACGACTCGAATTCGCCGTCGGCGCCTTTCTGCTGCTGACCCTGGCCTCGCTGCTGGTGCTGGCGGTGGCCTCGACCAACCAGCGCTGGGGCTTCGGCTCCAGCCAGTACACGCTGACCGCACGCTTCAGCCAGATCGGCCAGCTGCGGGCGCAGGCGCCGGTGAAGATCGGCGGCGTGACCATCGGCAAGGTGTCCGACATCAGCCTGGACCCGACCAAGTTCGACTCGGTGGTCACCCTGTCGCTGGACAACAAATACAAGGATCTGCCCGCCGACACCTCGGCCGGCATCTTCACCAGCGGTTTGCTGGGCGAGAGCTATATCGGGCTGCAGCCGGGCGGCGACCCGGAGACGCTCAAGCCGGGCGAAGAAATCGGCTTCACCCAGCCGGCGGTGGATCTGCTGCAGCTGGTCGGCAAGTACATGTTCAGTGGTGGCGGTGGTGGCAGCAATGCCCCGGCCGCCACCGATGGCCAGGCCCCGGCGCCGGCCCAGACCGCTTCTCCCTCTACGGAACCACACCAATGAAGACCACCCTGCTTTCCGCCATCCTGGCCTCGACCCTGCTGGTGTGCGCACCGGCCACCGTGCTGGCGCAGCCGGCTGCCGCCAGCGCGCCCGCGCAGGGCGCGGCGACCAAGACCGTCATCGACAGCAGCACCCGCATCCTGAGCACGCTGGATCAGCGCCGCGCCGAGTTCCGCAGCAACCCTGCCGCCCTGCGCCAGTACATCAATGGCGAATTGAACAAGGCCTTCGACCGCGACTACTCGGCCCGCCTGGTATTGGGCGTCAACGGCCGTGGCGCCTCCGATGCGGACGTCAAGCTGTTCGCCGATGCGCTGGCCGACAACCTGATGCAGCGTTACGGCACCGCGCTGCTGAACTTCGAAGGCAAGCCGACCTTCCGTGCCAAGTCCGAAAGCGCGCTGCCGGGCAACCGCGGCGTCAAGGTCTCCACCGACCTGATGCGCGCCGGCAACGACCCGACCCCGGTCGACTACATGATGCGTAACGTCGGTGGCCAGTGGAAGATCTTCGATGTGATGATCGAAGGCATCTCCTATGTGCAGACCTTCAAGACCCAGTTCGACGGCCCGCTGCGCGAGAAGGGCATCGCCAAGGTCGCCGCAGAGCTGCGTAGCGGCAATCTGCAGGTCGGTCCGGCACCGGCCAATGGCAAGTAACAGCTCCGTGCAACGCAATGGCGACACGCTGGTACTCACCGGCGTGCTCGACCGCGACGCGGTAACTGCGGCCTGGCCGCAGGCGATCGCGCAGCTGGACGGCATTCGCACGCTGGACCTGTCGGGTGTACAACGCCTGGACAGTGCCGGCGTGGCGATGCTGGCCGAACTGGCTGCGCGTGTGCGCAGCAGCGGTGCCGGTCCTGTCACGGTGGTGGGTGAAGCGTCCGGTCTGGACGAATTGCGTGCCGCCTACCGTTTGTCCCCTACTTTCGATTTCCAGGCCTGAGCGCCACCCCATGACCCAGCTTCGCCCCCTTTCCCTGTTGGCCTGCCTGCTGCTTGGCGCCTGTGCCAGCCATGCTCCAAAGCCCGCACCGCCTGCGGCCGCCGCCGCGCCCGCCCCGGATGCGACGCCCGCGCCGGCACGCGACGACGCCGGTGTGACCGCGCAGCCGGCCGCCGCCGGCTTTGCCGCCCCCGACGCCCTGCCGGCCACCGCGGCGGCGCCTGCCGAGCAGACCAGCGCCGATGCCGGCACGGCCGGTGCCCCTACCTCGGCCGAGGACGACTTCGCTGCGCTCTACGGCCCCACCACCCCGCAGGCCGGCGCCAACGGTGCACCGGCACAGCCCGGTGACGCGCCGTCCTACGATCCGTGGGAGCGCTACAACCGCGGCATGCACCGCTTCAACCTGGCGGTGGACCGCGGCGTGGCGCGTCCCTTGGCCACCGGCTATACCAAGGTGGTGCCGCGTCCGGCCCGCCTGGGCGTGACCAACTTCTTCGACAATCTCGGCACGCCGCTGACCATGGTCAATCAGCTGCTGCAGGGCCATCCGGTGTATGCGGTGCAGTCGCTGGGCCGCTTCGTGATGAATTCCACACTGGGCGTGGCCGGTCTGTTCGACCCGGCCTCCGCGGCCGGCATTCCGCGCCGCAGCGAAGACTTCGGCCAGACCCTGGGCGTGTGGGGCTGGCGCAATTCGCGCTACTTCGAGTTGCCGCTGTTCGGCCCGCGCACCGTGCGCGATACCTTCGGCCTGGGCGGCGACATTCCGCTGTCGCCGTTGCGCCAGGTCGACGACAGCGGTGCGCGCTTCGCCTTGCAGGGTCTGCAGCTGGTGGATACGCGCTCGCAACTGATGTCGCTGGATTCGCTGCGCGACCAGGCACCGGACGAGTACGCGCTGACCCGCGATGCGTGGATGCAGCGCCGCAACTACCAGATCGTGCGCGATCTGCGCAGCCATCGCGAGAAGGACAACGAGTTGCCCGACTACCTGCGCGAGGACAAGGACAGCACCGTGCCGGTGGATGCGATGCCGATCCCGCAGTGGATCCGTTGATCGGTTGAGCTTGCGGTTTGGATGAATACAAAGCCCGGGAGCGATCCCGGGCTTTTTTGTGCGCTGGTCTTTTACGGCCTTCCGGCTGACGGTGGCGGCTGGGGTAGCTGGAGCACCGTCCGGGCCGCGATCTCGCGTGGAGCGAACTCCGCCGGCAAGGCCTTCCCCTTAGATGGCGCGGATCACCGGCAATATAAACAGCGATCGCAGCGACGCGGATCAAATCACTTCGCCACCGCGCCAGGTGCTACGCCGCCAGCGCCGCATCCACCGCTGCACGCAGGCGCGCATCGTCTGCCGGCACGTCGGGGGCAAAGCGATCGATGACCTGGCCGTCGCGGCCGATCAGGAATTTCTCGAAGTTCCACAACACGCCCGGTGCCGGGTTGGGTGTAATGCCGTAGCCGGCCAGCTTTTCGCGCATCGGGCCGTCGCCGGTGGCCTGCGGGCGGGCATTGGTCAATGCCTGATACAGCGGATGGGTTTCGGCGCCGGTGACGGCGATCTTGGAAAACATCGGAAAGCTCACGTCGTAGGTGAGCTGGCAGAACTGCGCAATCTCCGCCTCGCTGCCGGGCTCCTGTCCGTTGAAGTCGTTGGCCGGAAAGCCCAGCACCTCCAGCCCCTGTGCCTGCTTGTCGCGATACAGCGCCTGCAGGCCTTCGTACTGCGGGGTCAGCCCGCACTTGGAGGCGACGTTGACCACCAGCAACACCTTGCCGCGATAGTCGGCCAGGGTGGCGGGCTCACCGTCGATGCGGGCCACAGGGATGTCGTACAGCGTCTGGCTCATCGGTGCGTCCTGGACAGGTGGAGCCGAGAGCATAAACCGCCAGGGTGGAGCGAGCGATGCCGCTGGCTCATGGCGCTTGCAGTTATCTGACGCGACGCGCACGGGCCGATCGACTGATCGGCCTGTGCGCGCGCTTGACCCTGTTCGCAGCCATCAATCGATGCACAACGCGGCCTGGCCCATGCCGCCAATCACTTCCTGGCGGCAACCGAAGCGGTCGCTGTCGCGCTGACAGGTGCCGGAGGTCGCGGTGCCGGTCGGCACGATGCTGGTGGCCAGGCAATCGCCGCTGCAGTCGGAGTTGTCACTGCAGGTCTTGCCGGCATCGGCGTACGGCACCACGCAACGCACCGTCTGCATGCGGCCGACCGGACGCAGCTGCCCGCCCTTTGCCGTGCAGTCGGCAGCGTCGGCGGAAACGGCGCGCGGAGGCTGCGGGGCGTCCGCCGCAGCGCCCGACCTGGTCGCCGGGGTATTGCTGCATGCGGTCAACAGCAGCGCGCAGAGCACTGCGTGGATCCATCGGCTTGCCATGTTGAAACTCTCGTCTTGAACCAGGTGGGTACCAGCATCGCGGTGGCGATGTCTGCGCGGCGTGCTGGCTATCGGCGCAGGAGGCCTGCGTTGGTAGGAGCGCACCCGGGCGCGATGAGGCGTTATCGGTAATGCCTGGTCGCGCCCGGGTGCGCTCCTACGTCATGGCGTGTGGCATCGCCGTCTGCGGCCGGATTACTCCTGCTCGTCGTTGCTGTCGTCGTCGCTGCTGCTTCCGGTGTCGTCGCTGCCGGGATCGTCCAGCAGCGCCTGGGACTGTTCGCTGGCCAGGGTTTCCACGCCGCGCAGGCGGCGTTCGATGGTGCGGGTCTTGCGGCTGGCTTCACCCAGGCTCTTCCCGACCGTGTTGATCTGCCGCTCGGCCTTTTCGAGAATGCCGGCGAACTTGCCGAACTCGCTCTTCACCGCGCCAAGCACCTGCCAGACCTCGCTGGAGCGCTTCTCGATCGCCAGCGTGCGGAAACCCATCTGCAGGCTGTTGAGCAGGGCGGTGAACGTGGTCGGGCCGGCCAGCACCACGCGATGTTCGCGCTGCAGCAGGTCGACCAGGCCGGCGCGACGGATCACTTCGGCGTACAGGCCTTCGGTCGGCAGGAACATCACCGCAAAATCGGTGGTCTGCGGCGGGCAGACGTACTTGTCGCTGATCGACTTGGCCTGGATGCGGATGGCGCGTTCCAGCTGGGCAGTCGAATTCTTGATCGCATCCAGGTCGCCCTTTTCCTGCGCATCGATCAGGCGTTCGTAGTCCTCGCGCGGGAACTTGGCATCGACCGGCAGCCACACCACGGTGTCGTCGCCACGCCCCGGCAGGCGGATCGCAAAATCCACCGCTTCGGCGCTGTCGGGCCTGACCCGCACGCTGCGCGCGTACTGCTCCATCGTCAGCGTCTGCTCGAGGATGTTCTCCAGCTGCACCTCGCCCCAGCCGCCGCGGTCCTTGACGTTGGTCAGCACGCGCTTGAGATCGCCCACGCCGGTGGCCAGCTGCTGCATTTCGCCCAGGCCGCGCTGCACCTGCTCCAGGCGTTCGGAGACGAGCTTGAAGGAGGCATCCAGGCGTGTGTTGAGCGTGGTCTGCAGTTTTTCGTCGACGGTGGCGCGCATCAGTTCGAGCTTGCTGGCGTTGTCGTTCTGCAGGTTGGCCAGCTGTTGTTCCAGCGTGGCGCGCATTTCGCCGATGCGCAGTTCGTTGCGCTGGGTGAGTTCGGTCAGACGTTGGCCCAAGGCCTCGGTGAAGCGCTGCTGCGACTCGCCGGCCTCTTGCCGGCCCTTGCGGGAGTCTTCGGCCAGCGCGTCGCGCAGGGCGGCCATGTGGGTGTCGGTGCGTGCGATCAGCTCGGTCAGTTGCTGGCCGAACACCTGGATGCGAGTTTCCTGCTGCTGGCCGAAGCCGTCGAGCTGGGTGCGCAATTCGGTCAGCCGCAGCGTCAGCAGTTCGCCGGTGCGTTGTTGCGCCAGGGCACTTTCTTCGCGGGCCTTGCGGGCATCTTCGCCGAGCGCGTCGCGCAGCAGGTCCAGGCGCTGGTCGGTGCGCGTGGACAGTTCGGTGAGATTGCGCGCGAAGGTTTCCAGGCGGCCGTCCTGCTGCCGCGCCAGGCCTTCGAGTTGCTCGCGCAATTCGCCGCGGCCGTCGCGCTGCTCGGCGCGCAGCGCCAGCTCCAGGCCGCTGGTGGAAGGACGTCGCAGCAGCGCGATCAGCTGCAACACCAGGACTGCGACGAGCAGTCCGAGAAGGATCAGGGATTCGGATGACATGTGCGCAGTGTAGCCGGGCCGGTCGCAGGGGCTGCGTCAGCGGCTTGCCGGCCGGCGGCGGCTGCCGGGCGCAGTTGGGTGACGCGCACTGCGCCAACGCAGCACGTCGGGGGCCACTTCGCGCAGATGCCTGCAACCGCTGCGCAAAGCGGGCCAGACACCGCCGCGGTGATGGAGTTGCAGGCTGCTCGCAGCGCATTGACCTCAACGTGACCTGCGCATGGCTAGGGTGGGGCTTCGTTCCTGCCAGGCCAGCTGATGACCACTGCCACCAACCAAACCCGTCTGTTCGCGCTGGGCCTGTTCGCGTTTCTCGGCAGCTTTGCGGCAATCGTGTGGTACCTGATGCGGCCATACGGCACGGCGTATTTCTTCCCGGTGCACTTCTTGATCGGTGCGGCGTTGCCGTTCGGGTTCTATGCGATCGGCGGCACGCGGCTGTGGTTCTGGATCGGGATCGGGGTTACCGCATTGGTGCTGCTGTGGTTCAACTTCTGGGGGCATGATGCCAACGGGGCGGCGCCACGCCTGCTCGACTGGACCCACTTTGCCGCCGGTGCGGTGGGTCTGGTGGGCGCATGGGCGGTGCAGTTGGTCTATCGCAATGTGCGTCCACCGCATCGCCCGTCGGTTGAGTGAGCGGGGATTGTGCGGGGCGGTCGCGTTTGACCAGGGAACGGCGAGGTGTGGCGCGGGCTCACAGAAGGCGGTGGGCGTGCCTGCGCTGCCATGCCTGCGCCGACGCATGACCTTGGACCGATAGCTTTGCTGCGGCGCGTTGGGCGACACTCGGGAATTCTTTGATTCCCGCGAGGTCCGCATGTCGTCTTGGCTCAGGCGCAAATCCATCGATCAGGTCACCGTGCACGAGGCCGGTCGGCAACTGGTCCGCAGCCTGAGTTGGCCGCATCTGATCGCGCTGGGTATCGGCGCGATCGTCGGCACCGGCATCTATACGTTGATCGGGGTGGGCGCGGACAAGGCCGGCCCGGCGGTGCTGCTGTCGTTTGTGGCCGCCGGCATCGTGTGCGCCTGCGCGGCGCTGGCGTATGCGGAGATGGCCACGATGATGCCGGCCGCCGGCAGCGCCTACACCTACAGCTACACCGCGCTCGGCGAGAGCATCGCCTGGGTGGTGGGCTGGAGCCTGGTGCTGGAGTACTCGCTGGTGGTGAGCACGGTGGCGGTGGGCTGGTCGGGCTATTTCGTCGGCTTCCTGCAGTGGTTGGGTGTCAACCTGCCGCATGCCCTGGTTGCCGGGCCGCACGCCGGCGGCATCGTCAACCTGCCGGCGGTGGTGATCACCTTCCTGGTGGCCGGCATGCTGATGGCCGGCACCAAGGAAAGCGCCACGCTCAATGCGGTGCTGGTGGTGCTGAAGATCGTGGCGCTGGGCGTGTTTGTGGCGATCGCGTTGCCGGCCTTCGACAGTGCCAACCTGCAGCCGTTCATGCCGTATGGCTTCCCCAAGACCGCAGGCCCGGATGGCGTGGAGCGCGGGGTGATGGCGGCGGCGGCGATCATCTTCTTCGCGTTCTATGGCTTCGATGCGATCTCCACCGCGGCTGAGGAGACCAAGAACCCGGGCCGCGATCTGTCGATCGGCATCGTCGGTTCGATGATCGGCTGCACGCTGATCTATGTGCTGGTGGCGTTGTCGGCGGTGGGCGCGATGAGCTTCACCGTGTTCGGCAAGAGCCCCGAGCCCTTGGCGCTGATCATGCGCGAACTCGGCCACGGCAAGGCGGCGTTGGTGATCGGCGCGGTGGCGATCATCGCGCTGCCGACGGTGTTGCTGGCGTTTCTGTACGGGCAGAGCCGCATCTTCTTCGTGATGTCGCGCGATGGCCTGTTGCCGCGCGGCCTGTCCAAGGTCAACGCGCGCACCGGCACGCCGGTGGCGATCACCCTGTTCACGGCGGTGCTGGTGGCCGCGTTGGCCGGTGTGGCACGCCTGGATGAAATTGCCGCATTGGCCAACGCCGGCACCCTGGCTGCGTTCACCGCAGTGGCGGCGTGCCTGCTGGTGCTGCGCGTGCGCGAGCCGACGCGTGCGCGGGCTTTCCGCACGCCGCTAGCGTGGGTGGTGGGGCCGGTGGCGATCCTGGGCTGCCTGTACCTGTTCTGGAGCCTGCCCAGCACCACGCAGGGCTGGTTCCTGGTGTGGAACGTGCTGGGTGTGGTGGTGTATGTGGCGTATGGGCGGCGGAATAGCCGCTTGGCGAAGGTTGGGTAGTTCCATCTCCCATCGGGAGAAGGTAGCCAGAAGGGCCGGATGAGGGGCGCCCCGGATATCTTTCAGTGCCATGCCTGACGGACGCGTCGCCACGCGCCTTCAAGCTTGAATCGTCGATGGGAAAGTCCTGGCGGTTGTAGTCCCGTGCTGCACGACTGCTTGCGGATGCACGCTGACCACTCCCCTCTCCCATCGGGAGAAGGTGGCCCGAGGGGCTGGATGAGGGGACGGGCGACGCCTGGTGTTATCCAACCTGGTCAGGGGCTCCGCTCCCTACCCTCACCCCACCCCCGCGCCGCGCCCCGGCCCACGCATGAGGCGCGGGCGCTCCCAGGCACGCGCGCCAGTAGCGCGCAAGCTGTGCCTTATCGCCCCGCAGGAGAGGGGCTTTAGCTCATGCTCCGGCAACGTCAGGGCTTTCCCTCGCATTCCCCGCAACCCCGGGAGGAGCGTTGGCTCAAGGCGTGGCTGCAGGGGTGGCGCAGAACGAGGTTGGGAGTGCATCCGCCTGCGTGCCCCAGCCCTGGGTCGGGGGCTGCCTGGTCAGCGCGAACGACAGCGTGCCGCCCTGCTGCAGCTGGGCCCAGTCCAGGAACACCCGGGGCTGCGGTGCGCCGTTGAAACGCACGCTGTCCACGTATTGCAGCGCGCGGCCGTCGGCGCCGGGGGCGTCGATGCGCAGGCGCTTGCCGTTGCCCAGGTCCAGCGTGGCCCGCTTGAAGCGTGGGGCATGCAGCAGGAACTGCCCGCTGCCCGGCACCGCCGGATACAGGCCCAGCGCGCTGAACAGGTACCAGGCCGACATCGTGCCGAGGTCGTCGTTGCCGGTGACGCCGTTGGGCGCGTTGGTGAACAGCTGCTGGGCGGCGCGCACCACGGTGGCGGTCTTCCATGGCTGGCCGATCAACGTGTACATCCACGGCGCATGCAGGTCCGGTTCGTTGTTGGGGTTGTAGCGGTACTGGTTGTAGTAGCTGTACGGGCCGACCACCCAGTGCGTACGCGCGGCATTGAGCGGGTCCTTCAGCAGGTCGTCGTAGGCGAAGAAGGCATCCAGGCGTTGGCCGGCCTGCTCGCTGCCATGCATGGCCTGCAGCATGCCGGGGATGTCCTGCTGCACCAGCCACTGGTATTGCCAGGCGGTGCCTTCGTGGAAGCCGTGCTGCGAGCGCGGGCTGTAGCGATCGTCCGAGGGGGCGTACCAGCTGCCGTCTTCCAGCCGGGGCCGTGGAAAGCCGCCGAAGCCGGTGTCGGCATCGCGCACGCCGGCGTCCCAGACGTTGTGCCAGTTGCCGCCGCGTTTGCGCAGCAGCGCGCTGTCGTCGGGGTGGCCGAGCGCCTGCGCCATCTGCGCCAGCGCGCAGTCGGCCAGCGCGTATTCCAGCGTGGCCGAACCGCCGTGGTGCGGGTCCACGTCCATGCCCTTGGACGGAAACGCGCGGTCGTACTGCACGAAGCCGTTGGCCAGGTAGCTGGCGTTGCCGGAGCGGCCGGCGTGGCGCGAGTTGATTGGCGGTTGTTCGAAGGCGTTCTGGCGCAGCGCTGCGTACGCCTGCGCCTGGTTGTCCTGCAGCGCGCCGAAGCGCCACAGGTCGACCAGGAACGGGGTCACCGGGTCGCCGGTCATGATGTTGGTATCGAAGTTGGCATAGCCCCAGCGCGGCAGCCAGCCGCCTTGCTGATGGATCGCCAGCAGCGAGCGGCCGATGTCGCGCGCGCGCGCCGGCTGCAGCAAGGCGAGCAGCTGGTTCTGCGAGCGATAGGTGTCCCACAGCGAGAAGTACTCGTAGTAGGTCCAGCCATCGGCGCGGTGGATCGCATCGTCGAAGCCGCGATAGCGGCCATCGGCATCGCTGCCGGTCAGCGGCTGCAGCAGGGCGTGATACAGCGCGGTGTAGGCCACGCTGCGATCGTCGTTGCTGGCGCCATCCAGTTGCAGGCTGGCCAGTTGCTTGCGCCAGGCCTGTTGCGCGCGCTGGCGCATCTGCTCCAGGCCCAGCAGCTTGCCGCCGAGCATGCCGTCGGCGCGCAGGTTGTTGCGGGCACCTTCGGCATCCACGTGCGAGATGGCGCTGACCACGGTCACTGCGCGCGCGTTCTTGTCGTTGCCCAGCGGGAAACTGAGCCAGGCACCATTGGGCTTGAGTTCGCCGCCCATGCCGTGGCGCGCGTCGGGCACGCCGCCGTCTTCGCCCCACACCCCGTGCGCGGTGAACGGGCGGTCGAATTCCAGCCGGAACCAGGTGGTGTATTCGTGGCCGCCGCAGAAACTTTGCGTGGTCAGTTTGCCTTCGACCACGCGGTCGCCGACCACCTGCAGCTGGCTGCCAATCACCACGTGGCGGTCGTTGGCCTGGCCCAGGTTGACCAGCACATGGCCGGTGTCGGCGCCGGGGGCAAAGGTGTAGCGCTCGGCGGCGGCGCGGGTGAGCGCAGTGGCTTCGGCGTCGATGCCGCCGTAGTCGGTCAGCCGCACCTTGTAGTAGCCGGCCTGGCCGACTTCGCCGTCATGGGTGTAGCGGGCGGCGTAGCGTTTCTGGTCGAAGGCCTTGGCGTCGCCGGTGTCGAAGTCGCCGCCTGGGCCGATGCGGCCGGTGACCGGCAGCACCGAGACCTGCCCGCCCTGCTCCCAGCAACCGGCCCCGGACAGGAACGAATGGCCGAAGCCGCGGATGCTGGGGTCGTCGTAGCGCCAGCCGGCGTAGTGCGCGCCGATCGGGCTGACCTGGACCAGGCCGAACGGCGCCGAGGCACCAGGGAAGGTATTGCCGTCGTCCTTGCTGCCGATGAAGGTGTTGACCTGCGCCGGGTCCTGCGCGGCCAGCGGCGCGCATACCGCCATGCCGAGCAGGCACAGGCCGGCGGCGGCGCGGCGCCACCGCGGCGTTGATGGGAAATGCGACGAAGAGCGATCGGATGCAACGGCGAAGGGCATGCAGGACACCTCGGGGGAGAGAGCGGGCGAGGCCGCAGGTGGATGACGCGTGCCGACGGCCCGGACGCGGCGATCGGTCGATACCCGCCTGACGGCGGCTTGCGACGGGTTGGCAGTGGCTCAGAAATCGAACACGTATTCTGCCGCGATCTCGCGTCCGACCGGGCTGAACAGGCGGCTGCGGATCTCCTCGGACCCGATGATCTGCACCGGCGCCGGTCCTTCGGCCTGGACGCGCTTGATGCGCGAACCGGTCACGGTGACGGCATCGAGTTGTTGCGGGGCACCGGCCTGCTGTGCCAGGTCGGACAGGGGCGACAGCAATGCGAGCAGCACGGCACGGGCAGCTGCTGCGGGCGACAACGGCGGTAATCGGTCATTGAAGCGTCTCGTCGAGGGCGGTGGTACGACGGAAAGACTTTCTCTTTTTCAAACACTTGCGGGGGAATGGCGTACTTGGATCGATCTAAATCCGGTACCGGTTTGTGTCATCGATTGGCAAAGATTAAGCATTCCCGACCCGCGGCTGCACACCGCGGCGCAGCAAAGTGTGCGGGGTTTGGCAGTGTTTCGGTGGTTTAGGCGTTTTGAATCAGGCTGTTGCGCGTGACGGGGTGCTGCAGTTTTGAAACGTGTCAGTTGTGCTGACGGATGAGCTTGCTTGGAGGTGATTTGGCTGCGTTGCGCGCGGTTGGTTGAGAGAGGTGCGCCTGGGCGTGTCGCGTATCAGGGGGCCGGACCCTCACCTCATTCCCCCGCTCTGCGCCCCGGCCCGCGCTGGCAGCGCGGGCGCTCCCAAGCGCGCGCGCCAGTGGCGCGCACGCTGTGCCTTATCGCCACGGGGGGAAGAGGGGCTTGGTCCGCGGGGGCTTGGTTGGCCCATAAAAAAAGCCCGGTCAGTGACCGGGCTTGGCGACGCTGGCGTGGCGGCGGGAGGGGCCGACGCGCCGGTGACGCAGTTGCTCAGATCCAGCGCATGCCTTCGAACGGGTTCCAGCTGGTGCTGCCCTTCACCTTGTCCAGGTAATAGGCGTAGTTGGCGATCATGCCGGTCAACAACGACAGCGGCAGCCACAGCACATTCTGAAACGCGGCCGGCAGGAACGAGGCCACGATGCTCACCACGACGCTGATGCCGATCAGGCTCAACGCCTTGCGCCACAGGCCAATGATGAAAAAGTAGATGACGCCGAAGAAGAAGGCATAGAAGTTCATGCCGACCTTGACCTTCTCACCAAAGCTCAAGGTCTTCAGTGCGTTCTTGTAACTGGGGTCCTTGGGGCCACCGTGCCGGTCGAAGAAATCGAAACGGAACTGCCACTTGGGGCTGAGCTGGGTGCGATCGAAGGTGTCCATTCCAAACCATGTAGTTGAAAACGGTTACATGATAGGCGATCGCGTATTCACCGGACACGTTTGCAGGCGCCGGACAGAAGACGGGTCAGCCGCCGATCAGCTTCGGCAGTGGCCGCTTGCAGCGGTGCAGCGCGCGTTATTCACGCTGGTCGCTGAGGCCGGTGCCGCGGCGCGCCCGGCGTAGCGCGTACAGCGAACGGTCGGCGCGGTCGACCACCGCCGCCAGCGCCTCGCCGTCGTTGCGCAGGGCGGTGCCCAGGGTGAACCGGATTGGCGCCTCGTCGATGGCGGCCATGTAGTCGCGCACCAGGGCCGCCAGCTGCGGCTGGGTGGGTTGATGCAGCAGCACCAGGAATTCGTCGCCGCCCAGGCGGACCAGGCGGTCCTGGGTGCGCAGCGGCTGGTTGAGGAACCAGGCCATCTGCACCAGCACCTCGTCGCCGCGCTGGTGGCCATGGGTGTCGTTGACCAGCTTGAACTTGTCCAGATCCACCACGATGCAGCCCCAGCGCACGCTGGGATCGCGCTTGTCGAGCTCGTCCAGGAAGCGGCGGTTGTAGCAGTTGGTGAGCGGGTCGGTGAACGACCATTCCAGCAGCTGCTTCTCCTGATGGTACTGGTTGGTGATGTCCTGGGCGTGCGCCAGCACGATGGTGGCGTCGGCCTCCACGTCCAGCACGTTGCGGTACTGCCAGTGGCGCAGGCTGCCATCGCTGGCGACCAGTTCGATCACGCCGGCGTCCTGGCCGTCGAGCACCATCCGCGACAGATAGCCGTGCAGGGCGGCATGCAGCTCGGGGCGGACGAATTCCAGCAACGAGCGGCCTTCCATGCCCTCCACGCTGCGGCCCAGCGAGCGCGCGGCGGCCGGATTGACGCTGATCAGGCGGCCATCCATGTCGTGGGTGCAGATCAGGCCCAGGCTGTACTGGAACATGTTGCGGAACTTGCGTTCGCTGGCGGCCAGCGCATCCACCGCGCGATGGCGGTCGGTGACGTCCTGGATCGCGCCGATCAGGCGGGTGCGTCCGTCCACATGCTCCATCGAGCCGGTGCTGTGCACCCACAGCTGCCGGCCGGTGGCGCTGACCAGCGGCAGTTCCAGATCCCAGGGCGTGCCATCGCGCACGCAGGCCTCGACCGCCTCGGTGATCACCGCGCGCGCATCGAGCGGGTAGAAGCCGATCCCCTCGGCCAGGGTCGGCCGGTAGCCGGCCGGCAGATCGTGCAGCCGGCAGGTCTGGTCCGACCAGGTCAGGGTGCCGCTGGCCACGTCCACTTCCCAGCCGCCGACGCCGGCAACCCGGCCGGTACGCTCCAGGAACGCCTCGCTCTCGCGCAGGCGTTGCTGCAGCTGTTCGTTGGCGGCCTGGCGTTCCAGCATCAGCCGGCGCTGCTCCAGGCCTTCGGCGGCAACCCGGGCCAGCTGCTGCAAGGCGGCCAGTTGCGCCGGTTCCAGCGCGCGCGGGCGCTGGTCGATCACGCACACCGTGCCCATGCGCAAGCCGTCGGACAACACGATCGGCGCACCGGCGTAGTAACGGATCCCCGGCGCATCGGTGACCAGCGTATTGTCGCGAAAGCGCGGATCGGCCGGCGCATCGCGTACTTCCATCACCGCATCGTCCTGGATGGTGTAGGCGCAGAACGCGAGTTCGCGTGGGGTTTCGCTGGCATCGGGCAGGCCGATATTGGCCTTCCACCATTGGCGATGTTCGTCCACCAGCGACACCAGCGCGATCGGCGTGCCGGCGATCGCCTGCGCGGCGGCGGCCAGCGCATCGAAGAACGGCTCGGCATCGGTATCGACGACCTGCAACAGCGCCAGACGCGACAGCCGCTCGGCCTCGCGGGAGGTGGATGACACGACGGCGTCGCAGTGGCTCAATGAAATGCTCGCTTGGTCCCCCGGGCAATCCGCTCAGTCTAGCGGACCGAACATACCTGCTAACGCAGCGTTGCGTGCGCCATCGCACAGAAGATGCCTTGTGCGCAGCCCACACGCTCCGTCACTGGATGGGCTCGGTCCCGCTTGCCGCAGTGTCATCGCGCATCTGCAAGGCCAGATACAGGCGCACGCAGTCGTCGGTATTGCGCAGGTCCACGCCGCAGAGTTCTGCGATGCGCTGCATGCGGTAATCCAGCGTATTGCGGTGGATGGCCAGTGCCTTGGCGGTGGGCGCCATGCGCATGCCGGCGTCGAACCACACCGACAGGGTCTGCACCAGGTCGCCGCGACGATCCTGTGCCAGCAGCGCCTGCAGCGGCTTGCGCAGTTCGTCGGCCTGCCAGGCCTGGCGCAGGTCGTCCACCAGCACCGGCAGGCGATGGTCGTCGTAGAAGAACGCATCGGCCTGCGGCGCGCGCGCCTTGCCGATACGCATGGTGGTGCGCGCGATCTGGTGCGACAGCGCCAGCCCGCCGGGCTGCGGGAAATACTGCCAAAGCGCGAGGCGGATCCGCAGCGGGCTGCTGGCGCGCATGCGCTCGAGCAAGGTGTGGGCGCGACGGCGTTGTTGGTCCACATCCCAGTGGCCGCGGCGGTCCAGTGCGGGCTTGAGCACCACCAGTTCGTTGAGCGCGGTGGCGGCGATCAGGTTGCCGCGTTCGGGCGTGGACAGCAGCGTGTGCAGGCGCTGCAGTTCCACCAGCATCGCGTCCAGGTCGAGGGTGTCGCTTTCCACTTCGATCACCGCTGCCACGCGCGGCAGGTCGAGCGCGATGCCGAGGCGTTCGGCCCAGCCGGCCAGTGCCGGGGTCGGCCCGTCGGCGCGGATCAGGCCGAGCGTGACTTCCTCGCGCAGGCGCGCATCGCGGGCCAGCAGGCGCAGCAGGCCGGCCTGTTCCAGCATCGCTTCGGCGGCCATGCGCACCAGTTCGGCCTGTTGCCCGATCCGCTGCGGGTCGCCGGTCAACCCGACGCAGCCGACGATGCGGCCATCGGCGATCAGCGGCAGGTTGACGCCCGGGCGAACCGCATCCAGCTGCTGGGCCAGCGCCGCATCGATCTCCACCCGGCCCTGCCTGGACAGCACCAGCAGCGCACCCTCGTGCAGCTGACCGATGCGCGCCGGCTCGCCGCTGGCGATGATGACGCCGGTGTGGTCCATCACATTGACGTTGCCGTCGATGATGGTCATCGCGCGGTCGACGATGGACTGCGCCAGGGTGCGGTCGAGCGTGAGCATGGGGTCTGTTGGCGCGATCGCGGGAGGACACGGTGGCATGTTCGGTGCTGCATGGCGGTGCCCCGTCCTGTGCGCGCATGCATCAGGCAGGCAGGCAGCGCCAGTGGATCACGTGGCGACCGCGTGGCACAGCCTGCGCACGGCATCCCGCGCGCTGCCGTCAGCGCGTGGCTGCACGCGCAGGCAACTGCGCCAAGGCCTGGCCCAGCTGCAGCGCCGCGGCCACATTGCGTGCGGCGATGCGCACGTTGCTGGCGGCTTCGGCCAGCGCCTGCTCCACCGTGCAGGCGCGATGCACCACCGCAAACATCGCGTCGATGCCGTGCCCATGCAGCAGCGCGGCGCCGTTGCCCAGGCAACCGGCGATGGCGATCACTGGCTTGCCGTGGCGCTGCGCCAGCCGCGCCACGCCCACCGGGGTCTTGCCGTGCAGGCTCTGGCTGTCCAGGCGGCCTTCGCCGGTGATGACCAGATCGGCCTGGGCGACCAGGGCATCCAGCCCGAGCGCCTGCGCCACGATCTCCACGCCGGGCCGCAACTGCGCACCCAGATACGCCACCAGCGCCGCGCCCAGGCCGCCGGCCGCACCGCCGCCGGGCAGGTCGTGCAGGCGCAGTCCCAGGTCGCGTTGCAGCACATCGGCGTAGCGCTGCAGGTTGCTGTCGAGCTGGCGCACCATGCTGGGGGTGGCACCCTTCTGCGGGCCGAATACCGCCGAAGCGCCGGTCGGGCCGATCAGCGGGTTGTCCACATCGCAGGCCACTTCGAACTGGCAGTCCTGCAGCCGCCGGTCCAGGTCCTGGGTATCGATCCGCGCCAGCGTCGCCAGCGCGCCGCCACCGGGGCCGATCGACTCGCCCTGCGCATCCAGCAGCCGCACGCCCAGCGCCTGCGCCAGGCCGGCGCCGCCGTCGTTGGTGGCGCTGCCGCCGATGCCGATGATGAAGCGGCGCGCGCCGGCATCCAGCGCGGCCAGGATCAACTCGCCCACGCCCGCGGTGCTGGTGCGCAGCGGCGCGCGCTCGGCCGGCGGCACCAGTGCCAGGCCGCTGGCGGCGGCCATTTCGATCACCGCGGTGCGGCCGTCGCCGGTCAGGCCGAAGAACGCCTGCACCGGGGTGCCGAGCGGGCCGCTGACCGTGCAGTCGATCACCCGCCCGCCGGTGGCGGCCACCAGCGCATCGACAGTGCCTTCGCCGCCATCGGCCACCGGCACCTTGCGGTACTGCCAGTCGGGGAACACCTCGCGGAAGCCGGCCTCGATCTGGGTGGCCACCTCCAGCGCGGACAGGCTTTCCTTGTAGGAATCGGGGGCGATGACGATCTTCATGGGCACACTCGCTGGGACGGACGCATCACTGGTTCACCGCGCGTGCCGGCACCCGCAGCACCAGCGCGGCGCCCAGCAGCATGGCCCCGGCCAGCACATACAGCGCCAGCTCGGTGCTGTGGGTGGCGTCCTTGATCCAGCCCACCAGGTACGGGCTGACGAAGCCGGCGACCTGGCCGGTGGAGTTGATCAGCGCCAGCCCACCAGCCGCGGCGGCGGCGGTGAGAAAGCCGTTGGTCAGCGGCCAGAACAGCGGCAAGCCACTGACCGCGCCCATCGTGGCCAGGGTCATGCCGAATAGGGCCAGAGCCAGGTTGTCGGTGACGCTGGCGGCGATGCATAGCCCGGCCGCCCCCATCAGCAACGGGATCACCAGGTGCCAGCGGCGCTCGCGGCGGCGGTCGGCCGAACGGCCCATCAGCAGCATGAACACCGCTGCGGCCAGGTACGGAATGGCGCTCATCAGGCCGATCCGGGTCGGGTCGGTGACGCCGCTGCCCTGGATGATCGAAGGCAGCCAGAAGTTGATCGCATACACCCCGCTCTGGATGCAGAAGTACACCGTGCCCAGCATCCACACCGCCGGATTGCGCAGCACCGCGCCCAGCGAGCTGGAGGCGCCGGCCGGCTTGCCGGCTTCGTCTGCGGCCAGCGCGCGGATCAGTGCCTGCTTTTCCTGCGGGTCCAGCCAGGTGGCCTGCTGCACGCCATCGCTGAGCAGGAACCACACCCCGATGCCCAGCAGCACGGTCGGCAGGCCCTGCAGCAGGAACATCCATTGCCAGCCGGCCAGGCCACCCTGCCCGGCCGAGAAATGGCCGAGGATCCAGCCCGACAACGGCCCGCCCAGCACGCCGGAGATCGGGATGGCCGACATGAAGACGGTCATGACCCGGCCATGCTGGGCGCGCGGAAACCAGCGCGTCAGGTACAGCACGATGCCTGGGAAGAAGCCGGCCTCGGCCGCGCCGGTGAGCAGGCGCAGGGTGTAGAAGCCGGCCGGCGTGCGCACGAACATCAGGCAGGTCGACAGCAGGCCCCAGCTGACCATCATGATCGCCACCCAGCGGCGCGCACCGATGCGCTGCAGGATCAGATTGCTCGGCACCCCGCAGGCCAGGTAGCCGATGAAGAAGATGCCCGCGCCCAGCCCGTACACGGTCTCGCTCATGCCCAGATCGCCGAGCATCTGCAGCTTGGCGAAGCCCACGTTGACCCGGTCCAGGTAGTTGAACAGGTAGCAGACGAACAGGAACGGGATCAGCCGCCACAGGATCTTGCGGTAGGTCGGGGCCATGCCATCGGTGGGCGGCAGTGGCCGGGTGGCTTGGGTCATTGCACGCTCCAGCAGTCGGTGGGCCTACCGGCGCGCAGTGCTGGCACCGGCACCACACAGGGGTCGGCGCATTCTAGTTGGAGCTTTTTCCCGGAAGCATCGTCAGCCTGCTGCCTGTCTACGAGCAGGCAGACGCGGGTTTTTGTGCAAATGCCCAAATCCACATCAGGTGTCCCGAGCGTGTGCAAGGCTCGGAACGCTGCAGCAACCATGCTGTTGGTACAAGGCTGACCATCCCGATGCTGCTACGGCGACCCGCCACCCGACCACCTGGCGGACAACCAGCGCCGGCGCACTCCGCGCGCGCTCCAATCAGCCCATCGGGCGAAGAAGCCCACGGCAGCAACGCGCCCTACCCCAGCCCTGCACTCACAACCAAGCCGGCGCCCCACCGCCAAGCCCGACACAGCACCCAGCCCGCACGACAGACCGCCTCGGCCTTGCGAATCCCGAATCCCGACTCCCCAATCCCAGCACTACCTCCCCACTCCCGATTCCCGATTCCCCACCGCATACGCCTGCGCCTGCCCCATCACCCGCAGCAGGTTGCCGCCCCAGATGCCGGCGATCTGCTGCTCGGTGTAGCCCTTGCGCAGCAGCCAGGCGGTGATGCGCGGCAGGTCGGAGACGTCTTCCAGGCCGACCACGCCACCGCCGCCGTCCCAGTCCATGCCGATGCCCACGTGCTCGGGCCCGACCACCTTGAGCACATGCTCCAGATGGGCGAAGAAATCCTCCTCGGTGGCGCGCTTGATCGGGTAGCGCGCATCCAGCTCCTTGAGCGCGGCGCTCAGGGCCGTGCCGTCGGCGATCTTGATGTGCTCCCAGCCGCCGTATTGCTCGGTCAGCGCCTTCTCGGCTGCCTTGCGCTCGGGGCTGGCGCCGCTATCGACCAGATAGCCGCCGTAGGAATTCACCTGGATCACCCCGCCGTGCTCGGCCAGCACCTTCAGCCGCGCGTCGTCGATATTGCGCGGATGGTTAAACACCGCACGCGCGCCGCTGTGCGAGAGCACGATCGGCACCGGCGACAGTGCGATCAACTGGTCGAACACCGCATCGGAGGCATGCGATTGATCGATCACGATGCCCAGCGCCTGCGCCTGTTGCACCAATTGCTTGCCGGCCGGGCTCAGGCCCTTCCACTCCGGCCCCTTGGGGTCGGTGGCCGAGTCGGCGAACTCGTTGTTGAGAAAATGCACGGTACTCATCAGGCGCAGGCCCTGCGCGTAATAGAAGCGCAGCAGTGTGGGGTCGGCCACCAGCGGGCTGGCGTTTTCCATGCTGATGTACACCACGCGCTTGCGATCGGCCTTGATGCGCGCGGCATCGGCGGGCGTGGTGGCGAAGGCGAAGCGCTGCGGTTGCGCGGCCAGCAGCGTGTGGATCTTCAACAGCCGCTGCAGACCGGCATCGCGATCGTCCAGATGCGCGGCCGCACTGCGATTGCCCTGCGCGGTATAGACCGCCCAGAAGCCGCCATCCAGCGCGCCTTCGACCATGCGCGGGTAATCCACCTGCGACAGCCGGTTGCCGGCATGCGCCTGCAACACGTCGAAGTCGGGGCGCTCCAGGTTGGCCGGCGTGTCCAGATGCGAATCCAGCGTGACCAGGCGTTTTTGCAGCGCCGTGGCGCGCGCCAGTTCGGCCTTGGAAAACTCCAGCGCGTGGGCAGGCAGCGCGGTGGCGAGCAACAGCGAGACAGACAGAGACAGCGTGTGCAGGTGCATGCGATCTCACAGCCAGGTGGGGGTCACCGGATCATAACGGCTTGCGGCACGCGTACTGCACGCGCCACGGCGCAGGCGATGCGCACATTGCGGCTCTGAAAAAATACACACGGAACCACATTGCGCGCAGTGCCAACGTCTGTACGCCGCGCCCAGCTTGCAGCCGCACGCAGGGATCCATGCGTGGCCCACCGTGACCGCTCGCCTGGCGATGGCGTGCGGGGCCAGGTGTGGGTTCAATCGCCCAGTTCGGCCAGGCGCGCGCGCACGCTCTCGACATCGACGTGCTCGCGCACGTGCAGCCACTGCCGCGCCCATACCGAGCGCAACACGATCCAGGCACCGAGCACGCCCAGGCAGGTCGAGCCCAGCGCCAGCAGCAACGGATGCAATGGCGAACCGTTGCCGGTCTGGAACAGGTACATGAAGGCGCCGGCGAACAGCAGCCACACCCCGAACACCGGCCAGTTGCTGGCCAGCAGACTGGCATGGGGCCGCTCGATCTCGCGCAGCAACCGGCTCAGCGCCTTGCGTTCCTCATCGTCCGCTGTCATCGACTGGCCGCTCCAGGGGTTGATCGCCGCGCTAGATCACGCGGCAGAAAACAGCCTTCAGATAGCGCGATTCCTGCACGTGCGCCATGAACGGGTGGTCCGGACCGGCACCGGCCACCTTCAGGATCTGGATGGTGCGCCCGGAGAAATACGAGGCGCGCCGCAGCATGTCCAGGAATTCCTGCTCGGCCACCAGCCCGGTGCACGAGAAGGTGGCGAACAGGCCACCGGGCTTGACCACGCCCAGCGCCAGCTTGTTCATGTCCAGGTACTTCTTCAGCGCCGGAATCACCTGCTCGCGGTCGCGGGTCATCTTGGCCGGGTCCAGGATCACCACATCGAACTGCTCGCCGCGGTTGGAGGCATCGCGCAGCCAGGGGAAGATGTCGGCCTGCACGAACTTCGGCCGCACGTTGTTGAGCTTGGCGTTGCCCTTGGCGATGGCGATCACGTCCTCGTCGATATCCACGCCCAGCACCTCGGACGCGCCGCGCGCAGCCGCATACACCGCAAAGCCGCCGGTGTTGCAGCACAGGTCCAGCACGCTCTTGCCTTCGACCTGCTCGCTCAGCCACTGGCGGTTTTCGCGCTGATCGGCGAAGAAGCCGGTCTTGTGCGCACCGGCCGGGTCGGCGCGGAACTTGATGCCGTACTCGGTGATCACCGCCGCTTCGGTGGTGGTGTTGCCGTGGAAATCGAAGCTTTCCTGCTTCTGCACGTGTTCGTCGGCGAAGCTGTGGAAGCGGCAGCTCGGGAACTGCTCGCGCAGCGCCTCGTAGATCCATTCGCGGTGGCGGAACATGCCGGCGGCGAAGAACTCCACCACCACCAGGTCGCCATAACGGTCCACCACCAGGCCGGACAGGCCGTCGCCTTCGCTGTGCACCACGCGCCAGGCATCGGACACCGCGTCGAGCTTGAGCCAGTCACGGCGCAGGCTCACTGCCGCGGCGATCTTGCGCGAGAACCAGCCCGCATCCACCGGCACCGCCTGGTCGGTCTCCAGGATGCGCACGGCGATGCGCGAGTGGCCGTTGTAGAAGCCGCGGCCGACCCACTCCCCGTCCACGCCGACCACATCGACGATGGTGCCGGGTTTGGGCTTGGCGGCGGGCTTTTCCACCAGCTTCTGGAAGATCCACGGGTGGCTGGAGCGCCACGCATTCTTGAGTCGGACGACGGGGACAGGAGTATTCATCCGCCCATTGTATCCGGCTGGATTGACGTGCCTGCCCCGGGCACGCAGAATCGGGCGTAGAAGGGGAGTAGCTCCCAGCGTTGTCGCCGTCATGACGAGCCCTGCCATCAGGCGCTCCGGTGCAACGGCAACCGGCCCGGCCGGTTGTGAGCGAGACCTTCGCCGCGCAGGCGAAGGTCCGTCACCCGGAATCCACGATTTCCGTGTCACAAGGCCTCAGCCCACCGGCTGTCCAGGTCGTTTCACTTTCGGGATTCTTGTATGCAAACCATTGGCAATGTCTGGTTATGGGGTGGCTTCGCGATCGTGGTGATCGTGGCGCTGTTGGTCGATCTGGTGCTGATGCGCCACGGCGGTGCCCACAAGGTCACCTTCAAGGAAGCCACCTGGTGGAGCATCGGCTGGGTGCTGCTGGCGCTGGCCTTCAACGCCGGGCTGTGGTGGTACCTGCAGGGCAGCATGGGCGATGCGGCGGCCGACCGCATCGGGCTGGAGTTCCTGACCGGCTACCTGGTCGAGAAATCGCTGGCGGTCGACAACATCTTCGTGTTCCTGATGGTGATGACCTACTTCGGCGTGCCCGAGGAGCAGCGCCAGCGCGTGCTGATCATCGGCGTGCTGGGCGCGATCGTGCTGCGCGCGATCATGATCTTCGCCGGTTCGGTGCTGCTGACCAAGTTCCATTGGCTGCTGTACGTGTTCGGCGCATTCCTGCTGCTGACCGGCATCAAGATGTGGTTCTCCGCCGGCAAGGAGCCGGATCTGGAAGCCAACCCGGTGCTGCGCTGGATGCGCGGCCATCTGCGCCTGAGCCCGCAATACCACGGCCATGCGCTGAGCGTGATCAAGGACGGCAAGCGCTGGTTCACCCCGCTGTTCGTGGTGCTGATCCTGATTGCGGTGATCGATGTGATCTTCGCGGTGGACAGCATCCCGGCGATCTTCGCGATCACCACCGACCCGTTCATCGTGCTGACCTCCAACGTGTTCGCGGTGCTGGGCCTGCGCGCGATGTTCTTCCTGCTGGCCGGCATGGCCGACCGCTTCCATCTGCTGCCGTACGGGCTGGCGGTGATCCTGGTGTTCATCGGCACCAAGATGATGATCATCGATCTGTACAAGATCCCGGTGCTGGTCTCGCTGGCGGTGGTGATCGTGATCCTGGTCTTCACCATCGTGCTGAGCCTGCTGCGGCCGCCCAAGCCGGCTCGGCACTGAGGGGCTGGGAGTCGGGAATCGGGATTAGGGAATCGGGAACGGCAGCGCCGCGTGCGCTGCTCGCATCCAAGCGCACCGACCAATTCGACGAGTCCTTGCCTGCTCACCGTCGCGGGACCTTACGCGGCATGGATGCCGCGTAAGCGCCTACAGGGACGTACTTGCGGCGTGGCCCGCGAGGGTGGGCGGGCAAGGGCCCTGCGGCCAATCGGTGTCGCGCCTCAGCGACCTGAGTGATGCCACGCGAGCCGCTGCGCCAATCACCGGTGGCGGAGCTGGATTATCCCGTCGTCGGGCCTGCTTATCCCGCGCCGGACAGGCTTGTAAAACATCCGCGCGACGCCATCCGTGAAGGCATGACACCGCATCCTGTTGCCGCCGACGCCACCTCGCAAGATCGCCTGGATCGTTCCCGGGTCTTGCGTGCCTTCAACTTCAGCCTGGCTGCCGTGTTGCTGCTGGTGGCGGTATTCACCGCCCAGGGCATGTTCGACTGGCGCGCCTGGGCGGTGGCACCGCTGCAGGCCGACGGCCTGCTCGGCATCCTCACCGCGCCGCTGCTGCACGGCTCGCTCGCGCATCTGGGCGCCAACGCCGCCGCACTGCTGATCCTGGGCACACTGGCCGGCAGCGTATATCCGCGTGCCACCGCCCTGGCGCTGCCGTTGCTGTGGCTGGGTTCGGGGCTGGGCGCGTGGTTGCTGGGCGAGCCCGGCAGCCGGCATCTGGGCGCCAGCGGCGTGACCCACGGGCTGATGTTCCTGGTGTTCGTGCTGGGCCTGCTGCGCCGCGACCGCCCGGCGATTGCCACCAGCATGATCGCCTTCCTGTTCTACGGCGGCATGTTGCTGACCATCCTGCCGCACGAGGCCGGCGTATCCTGGCAATCGCATCTGGGCGGCGCAGTGGCCGGCCTGATCGCTGCACTGCTGCTGCGCCTGCGCGACCCGCAACAGGCCAGGCCGCGCTACAGCTGGGAAGACGAGGACGAGGACGCTGCCTGGGAGATCAGCAACGCCGAACGCGACGTGCTGGAACCGCCGCCGCCACGCCAGGTGCCAGTGCTGTGGCAGCGCCAGGAAGACGGCTCGCAGAACGTGGTGCTGCACTTCCCGCCACGCGAACGGCCACCTGGGACGTAGGAGCGCGCTTGCGCGCGATGGAGCGTTATCGGGAACGCTTCATCGCGCGCCAGCGCGCTCCTACAGACCGCATATGCGTCCAACGTTTAACGCGTCGCACGCTCGCTCAACGCACGCCGCGCCAAGCCGGGATCATCGGCAAAGAATGCATCGATACCGGCATCCAGATACGCCTTCAACTCGGCCAATGCGCCGGCCTCGTTACGTTCGGTCACCGCAGCACTGCTGCGGTTGTTGGCGGCCAGGAAATAATTCTCCGGGCGGAAGGTATACGGCTGCACCTGCAATCCTGCCGCGTGCGCGTCGTGCACCAGGCTGGTCGGCGTGCCCAGGCGTTGCTGCGCATCCAGCGGAATGATGCTGCGGATGTCCGGGCCGATCGCATCGGCATAGCTGGCGACCTGTTTCAGCCCCTCGGGCGTGATCATCTGCGCGTAGGTGCGCGGTGCGCTGCCTACGCCCGCATCGGGCAGCGCCATCTGCGCGCCGCCCAGCAACTGCAGCAAGCGAATAGTGCTGTTGCGCCCGATCTTGCCGCGCAAGTAACGCAGGTTGCCGGTCTCGAACGACTGGA
This sequence comes from Xanthomonas sp. NCPPB 2866, assembly GCF_041475745.2. Classification (NCBI taxonomy): domain Bacteria; kingdom Pseudomonadati; phylum Pseudomonadota; class Gammaproteobacteria; order Lysobacterales; family Lysobacteraceae; genus Xanthomonas; species Xanthomonas sp. NCPPB 2866. Next base: position 4,845,436 of record NZ_CM192975.1, read on the forward strand.
TCACCACCGGCGCGGTCTGCGTGTAGGCATGCGCACGCAGGCTCGCCAGCACCTTGTCTTCCATCGCCAGATTCAGCGCACTGAAATAGCTCGGGTGCTTGATCTCCGGAATCAGCCCGATCGTGCGCCCGGTCGCTGCCGATTCGGCTGCGACGAAATCGATGATCTCATCGAAGGTGACGATCTGAAACTGCCCGTCCCAACGCGTGCCGCGCAACTGCGGCAACCGCTCGCGCGCGCGCAAGGTCTTCAATTCGGCAAGAGTGAAGTCTTCGGTGAACCAGCCTTCCATCGCCTGGCCATCGATGGTCTTGCGGGTCTTGCGCGCGGCGAACTCCGGGTGGCTGGCCACGTCGGTGGTGCCGCCGATCTCGTTCTCATGCCGGGCCACCAGCACACCATCCTTGCTGGACACCAGATCCGGCTCGACAAAATCGGCGCCATCGACAATCGCCTTGGCACACGAGGCCAAGGTGTGTTCCGGGCGCAACGCGCTGGCGCCACGGTGCGCAAAGATCTGCACCGTCTTCGCCAACGGCGCCTCTGCCAACGCGGGCCCGCTCATGCCGACCATCATCGCTCCCAACACCAACGCACGGTGGAACTGCATCATGCCTTTCTCCAACAAAAAAGCAGCCATCAACACCACGGCACGACCGCCAGACGAGCGCGGCCGATGAGCGAGGCGGGATGCACGACCTTGCATCCCGCACCTCCGCATCGTCGCATCCGCCCGACAATCACTCGGCAGGTCTTGCCAGCCACTCTAAAACCATCCACGTCGATCACCACCGGAAATCAGTCAGCAGCCATAAGACCCGCTGTTACCAATCCCCAATCCCGACTCCCCAATCCCTAACTCAGAACTTGGCATCCAAGGTCAAAAACACCTGCCGCGGCGCACTGGCATGGAATGCCAGCTGACGGCCATTCGGATCGCTGTTGGCGAACGCGGTGAGGTTGGACGCATAGCGCTTGTCGGTGAGGTTGGTCACGTTGAGCGATAGCTTGAGCCCCTGCAGCACGCCGGCCTGGCCGAAGTCGTACCCGGCGCCCGCATCGAACGAGGTGTAACCGCCGAAGCCCTGGTCGTTGGTGTAGGTGTAATAACGCTGGCCGGTGTACTTGCCGCGCAGGTTGATGTTCCAGTTGGCGTAGTTGAAGGCGATTTCGCTGGCGAACATGCGCTTGGGCGTATCCACCGTGGTCTTGCCGGCAGTCGGAATGATCACGCCGTTCTGCACGTAGTTGTCGTCGTAGGCCGAATGGTTGATCGAAGCCGAGTTGTACCACTGCAGGTAGCTGGTCGGCTTCCAGATCACGGTCAGTTCGCCGCCGCGGCTGCTCACCGAGCCCACGTTGAAGAAGCGCGTGGTGCAGGCCGGCGTGGTGCCCTGCTGGATGCTGGCGCAGGGATTGAGCGAGAGCAGGCGGTTGTCGAAGGTCACGTCGTAACCCACCAGCGAGGCTTCGAAGCGGTCACGCACGAAGCGATAACCGGCTTCCACGGTGCGCGACTTCTCCGGCTCCAGTGCGCCGACGCTGGCATCGAAGGAGGCCTGCGTCACCAGCAACGGACCACCGGCGCCGCCGCCCTGGAACGCGGCGATGTTTTCCGCGTACGAGGCGAACACTTCCTGCCCGTCTGCGATGCGATAGCCCAGACCGACCTGCGGCAGCACCGACTCGCTGGCCTTGATCGAACCGGTCGCCACCGGCGCTTCCACCGCCAGCCCCGGCGTTTCGCGCGCGGTCATTTCGGTGCTCGGGCTCTTGATGCCCAGATCCAGGCTCAGGCGCTCGTCGAGGAACTTGAAGTTGCCCTGCACATAGAACTGCCGCGTGGTGATGATGTAGTTCTGCGAGAACAGCCGGCGGTCGGGATCCTGCAGGAACTTGTCATCGCTGACCGGCCCGTCGATCCAGTAGAAATTGCGCTCCACATCGTGGTGATTGCGCTCGTACCACAGCCCGGCTTCGAGATGATGCGGGCCCAGGTTCCAGCCGAGCGAGGCGATGCCGCCGGTGCGGTTGATCCAGTAATTGGTGCTGCGGATGGAGATCGGCAATGCCTGCGGCGTGCCCGGGTTGGACGCCTGGCCCGGCGACCACCAGTGGCCCTGACCCTTGTTTTCGTGGTGGTAGACCTGGGTGTGCAGGCTGATGGCATCGTTGGGCTGGAAGTCGCCGGCCACATAGAACAGATCGTCGTCGCGCAACGCGCGGCTCTGGTAGTACGCATCGTCGATGTTGTCCACGCCGCCGCTGAAGCCGCAGCGCGCCGCATTGCGCGTGGCCGGTGCGCAGTACGCCGCGGCCAACGCCCGGTTCCAGTCCGGTGCGTACAGGTTCCAGTCCCAGCCCAGGCCACGCGCCATGCCGCTCTTGGACAGATACGAATAGTCGGCCTGCGAGGTCCGCGAGGTGTCGGCGAACGCGGTCAGCTTGCCGCCGTCGAACTGGTACACGCCCTTGGCATTGAACTGCCGCGTGGTGGTCGGCGACTCCGGGCGCGCCCACATGTCGGCTTCGGCATTGATGCCGGACAGATACGCCGAAAACCCGTTGTAGTCGCCGGTGTCCACGCGCAGGAAGGTGCGCCGGTTGGCATCGGAGCCCACCGTCTGCGACAGCTGCCCGCCGAACACGCTGGACGGATCGGCCGAGTAGTACTGGATGGTGCCGCCCAGGTTGCTGGTGGACGCGGTGCCCAGTGCGCCGATGCCCGAGGCCAGCTCCACGCCGCCGAAGTTTTCCGCAATCAGGGCGCGGCTGATATTGAGGCCGTTGTAGTTGCCGTAGGCGTTGTCGCCCAGCGGCAGGCCGTCGAGCGTATAGCCCAGGCGCGTGCCGTTGAAGCCGCGCAGGCTGATCGTCTGCGACTCCTCGTTGGCACCGAAGGCATCGTTGGATTGCACATTGACGCCCGGCATGCGGTTGAGCAGCTTCTGGATGCTGGTGCCCGGCGGCAACACCGGAATGTCCTGCTGGGTGATGCGCTGCACCTGACGCGTTTCGCCCTGGCCGATCACCGAGACCGCGTCGAGTTGCTGCACGGTCGTGCCGGTATCGGCAGTCACCTCGGGATCGGCGGCGTAGGCGGCCGGCGACAGCACGAGCGCGGTAAGGACGGCGGCACTTAACAGATGGGTCTTGGGCATGAGCGGCAGGGGGGACGAGTCAAAAGATGACGGCAAGCGTGCGACAGCTGTCTTGCGTCGATGCGACCGGGACATGACAGTGCTGCGACAGCCGCTGCGCATTCCGCGCCGCAGTTGCGTTGCGCTGGCATGCAGATGTCATCTGCGCGTCGTAATCTGCGCACTCATCCATCTATGTTGTCCGAGGGTTGCTGCATGTCCGATCGCATTGCTCGCGCTTGTTTCCGGACGCTGACCAGCGTCGTCATCGCGGTGTTGGCAGTGGGATGCGGCAGTGCGAGCGCGCGCGACAAGGTGGCCTCGACGGGCTCGGTGATCGCCACCGATGCACATGGCTACCTGGAAAAAGCACAGGTGCCCGACAGCCTGCGCCTGGTACCGCCGCCGCCGCAGGACGGCAGCGCCGCGCTCGCCAACGATCAGGCCATCGCCACATCCATGCTTGCCCTGCGCGGCACACCGCGTTGGGACCTGGCCACGCAGGACGCTGCGCTGAGTTTCCCGGCGGCCGCCAATCACTTCAGTTGCGCGCTCGGCATCCAGATCGACCAGGCGCACACCCCGCACCTGCTGCGCCTGCTCGAACGCAGCATGCGCGACGCCAGCACCAGCACCAGCGCAGCCAAGGCCCGTTACCAGCGGCCACGCCCGTTCATGCGCAACGACCAGCCGATGTGCACGCCCGACGACGACGCGGCGCTGCGCAAGAACGGCTCCTACCCCTCCGGCCACACCGCGATCGGCTGGAGCTGGGGCCTGATCCTGGCCGAGCTGGCCCCCGCACAACGCGACGCCCTGCTCGCCCGCGGCCGCGCCTTCGGCGACAGCCGCCTGGTCTGCAACGTGCACTGGCAGAGCGATGTCCTGCAGGGCCGCATCATGGGCGCCGCCACCGTCGCCGCCCTGCACTACAACCCCGAGTTCCAGAAGGATCTAGCCGCTGCGCGCCGCGAGATCGACAAAGCACGTGCAAAGCAACCTGCCACCGCCGCGGCATCGCCAGCCTGCGATGCCGAGAACGCGGCATTGCAGACGGTGCTGCCGGGTGTGATGTGACGCGTTTTGCAGCGCAGTTGCGGGCGCTCGCTTCGAGTTTCGGTATCGGCATGTGACCCGCTGTACAAGCGTTGCGCTTGTCGCCGTCCCTGATCCTTGATGCAGAACACCAATAGCCAGCGTCTGCATCGGCTCGTCATGCGTCGCGGCAGGTAAGCGGTTTACTTGCCGATGCAAAAACTCGAAAAGATCTTGCCCAGCAATTCGTCGGCGCTCAGCTTGCCGGTGATCTCGCCGAGTGCTTCCTGTGCCAGGCGCAATTCTTCGGCGGCCAGTTCGAGCTGTTCGAAGCCCAGCTCCAGATCCGCTGCGTCTGCATGCTGTTCGGCGCGGCGCAATGCCTCGACATGCCGCGTGCGTGCGGAGAATTCGCCTTCCACGCTGTCCACTCCGTCGCCCAGCGCAAGCTCGCGCAACCGGGCGTGCAACTGCTCCAGTCCCTGCCCGGTCACCGCCGAGACCGCGACCGCGTCGCGATCGAGCGCTGTGGCTTCGGCCAGCAGATCGCATTTGTTGTGGATCCACAGCTGACGCGGCACAGTATCGATGGCATCACCGATCGCATCGCGCGCGGCTTGCGGGTCGCGTGCATCCAGTACCACCAGCGCCAGGTCTGCGCGCTGCAGTTCGGCACGCGCGCGACGCATGCCCTCGCGTTCGATCGCATCACCGCCCTCGCGCAGGCCGGCGGTGTCGACCAACACGAGTTCGAAACCATCGAGCTGGATGGCTTCCTGCAAGGTATCGCGGGTGGTCCCGGCGACATCGGTGACGATGGCGCGCTCGCTACCGGCCAATGCATTGAGCAAGGAACTCTTGCCGGCATTGGGCGGGCCGATCAGCACCGCGTGCAGGCCGTCGCGCAACTTGCGCCCGCGCTCGGCATCGCGCAGCAGTTGTGCCAGTAAGGCGCGCGCCTGCTGTAGCCCGTCGCGCACCTGCGCCCCGCCCAGGGTGTCGAGCGGCTCGTCGGCAAAGTCGATCGCCGCTTCCACATGGATGCGCAGCCGGGTGAGGCTGTCGCTGAGCGCATCGACACGTTGCGAAAACACACCGTCCAGCGATCTGCGCGCAGCGCGTGCCGCGCGCAGATCGCCGGCGGCGATCAGGTCGGCGATGGCTTCGGCCTGCGCCAGATCGAGTTTGCCATTGAGAAAGGCGCGCTCGCTGAACTCGCCCGCGCGTGCCTGCCGCGCGCCCAGCGCAATGCAACGCGCCACCAGCTGCCGCAACAGCACCGGGCTGCCGTGTCCCTGCAGTTCCACCACCGCCTCACCGGTGAAGCTGTGCGGCGCCGGAAACCACAAGGCGATGCCATCGTCGATCACCTCGCCCTGCGCATCGCGAAAGCGCGCGTAGCGTGCCTGCCGTGGCTGCAGATTCGGGACACCCAGCTCGGCGGCGATCTGCGCCGCCTGCGGCCCGGACAGGCGCACGATGCCAATGCCTCCGGTTCCGGCGGCGCTGGCGATGGCAACAATGGTCGATGGCGAAGAAGACATAGGCAGACAGGATGCGCGGATCAGAGACGTTGCAGTTGCGTGCGTGCCTGCTCGGCGCCGGCGCCTTGCGGCTGCAGTTCCAGATAGGTGGCGTAGGCCTTGCGTGCCTTGTCACGGTCGCCGGCTTTTGCGTAGGCATCGCCGAGATTGAGATAGGCCACCGCACGCGACGGATCGATTTTCAGGGTATTTTCCAGCCAGCGCGCCGATTCGGCAAAGCGTTCCTGGCGGTAGTACACAAAGCCCAGGTTGTTGGCGGCCAAGGCGAAATCCGGACGCAGCTTCAAGGCTTCGGCAAACTGCTCGGCCGCTTCGGCGTAGCGTTTTTCCTTGTACAACTGCAGGCCGCGCTCGTTGGCCAGCTGCGCACGTTGGCGGTCGCTGCTCTTCACCGCGGTCGGCAAGACCAGCCTGGCTTCGCCGCCTTGCAGCGTCTTGACCGTCACCGGCGCCGCAGCTGTTGCAGCACCGCTAGTGGTGGCGGCAGGACGCGCCGCATCCACGCGGCCGTTGAGTGCGATCGCATCGGCGGACAACTGCGCGGTACCGGCGGTCAGGAACTCTTCGCCGCTCGGTACCTGGAACACGAACTCGCCGCCCTGCGAGCCGGGCAGGCTGCCGAATGCCGGGGTCTGCGCCGACACTGCCGACACCGCCGGTGCGACATAGGCCGCCAGTTCGGTACCGGTGATCAGGCCATCGCCATTGAGATCGCCCTTGCCCGCCAGCGCCTGCAGCAGCACCCAGGTAAATACCGAATGCCCGTTCGGGCCGCTGTCGGCCACCTGCTGATCGGCACCGCCGGCAGTGAGCATCTGGCGGGCGATGCGTCGTGCGTTCTCGCGCAGGTAGGCGCCGGACGTCGGCCCGCCGCGCGTCAGCCCCAATCCGCTATAGCAGGCATCCATCACGAACAGCACATGCTTGGCCTGCAGGCTTTCGGCGATGTTCTGCAGGTCGCTCATGGCGATCGCATCGCTGGCCAGTTGCTGCGGATCCGAGTCGACCGGAATGATGTAGCCCAGGTCGCGCCCGGATGCCAGCCGGCGCGTGGCGCCATGCCCGGCGAAGAACACGAACACGCGGTCGTTGGTCTGCGCGCGTCCCTCGCCGAGACGGTCGTGGAATGCCGCAAGAATATTGTTGCGCGTGGCCTGCCCGTTCTTGAGCACGATCACCTGCGAGGACGGAAACCCCAACGGGCCGGTCAGGGTGCTGGCGATGGCCTGCGCGTCGTTGGCGGCATACTCGAGCTTGGGCCAGTGCGCGTAGTCGTCGATCCCGATCACGATCGCCCAGGAGTTGGCGTAGCCGGTGGTCACGGTTGCCTCGGCCGCCGCACTGGGCGCGTGCGCCACCGAAAACTCGCGGCCATTCCAGCCGGCGAACTGGTAGCCATCGGCGATCAGGCGATCCAGGATCTGCGGCAGCGCCTTCACTGCACGGTCGTGGATGTCATGGAACAACACGATGCCGCGCTGCTCCTTGTTCACCTGGTCGAGCACGCGCTGCACGATCGACTCGGGTACCGGGTCGGCCCAGTCCATCGAGTCGATGTTCCACATGATCGACTTCAGGCCTGCCTCGCCCAGCAGCTGCAAGCCTTCGGCATTGCGCGCCCCATACGGAAACCGGAACAACGGCGCACGCTTGTCGTCCACCGCGCGCAACAACGTGTCGGTGTCCAGCACCTGGCTGCGCAACGCATCGCCGGTGGTCTTGGACAACTGCGCATGGGTCAGGCTGTGGTTGCCCACCGCATAACCTTCTTCCATCAGCGCGTGACTGATCTTGGATAGCGGCGCGAGTGTCGGCTTGCCCTGCGCGTCCAGGCTGCCCAGGTTGCGGCCCACTTCGAAGAACACGCCCGGCACGTCGTAGCGTTTGAGGATGGCCACGATCTCTTCGGTATAGGCTTTGTGCGGGCCATCGTCGAAGGTCAGCACCACCGTCTTGGGCGGCAGGTCGCGGCCGAAGATCTCGCTGTCGCTATCGCGCGCGGAGAACGGGTACGGCTCCACCACGCCATGATCGCGCAGGATCTTTTCGCGCGTGTACAGGCTGCGCAGATGCGCAACGTAGTCGTCCCACTTCTCGCGCTTGGGCACGATCGCGCGGCTGCGATCGAAGCGGCTGAATATCTGCGTCAGTTCCTTGTTGTAGCTGCGCTCGATCTCGTCCAACGCTTCCAGATCCTCGCCGATGCGCTGATGCAGCTTCACTGCCGGCAGTGCCGAATCGCGGCCAATGCGTGCGTGCAGGTCGCGCAACACTTCGGCAAACGCCAGGCGGTCGGCATCGTAGAGATCCGGTGCCGATTCGATCTCGTCCAGCACCGTGGCGATCGTTGCGAAGCGAAGCGCTGCGTTCGACGTCAGCACCGTCTCGAATCGCGCAGCGATGCGTTCGCGCTGTTGGAGGTTTTCATGGAACAGCTGCTGCCCCACGCTGCTGGAGGTGGCGCGATCGCGTGGCGTCTGGGCATCCGCGTCGGCCAGCAACACAATGATGCGGCGATGCCGGTCCAGTTGCTCGCGCAGCTGCGCGATCAGTGCGCGTGCGTCGTCGCTGTCGGCTTCGGCTGGCGCACCAGTGGCGGCCGGCGCAGCGGTGCTGGCAGCAGACGCTGCCTCGCCGGCGGTCTGCTTGCCGCAGCCGGCTATCGCCAGCATTCCGGCGCAACCGGCGCACAGCAACAGGCGATACAGCGGCGATGACATCACGACGGCGTCCTTGGCGATGAAGACAACAGGGCAGACAGCAACTGCGGCGACACGCAGAAAGCCCGCCTTGCGGCGGGCTCTGTGCAACTGCGCTTACTTGGCGTTGGCCTGGATGATCTTGCTCGGCTTCTCGCCGTGCTGGCGGATCATCCACCACTGGATCAGCAGACCCAGGCCGCCGTTGACCACCCAGTACAGCACCAGGCCGGCCGGCATGAAGGCCATCATGACGCCGAACACCAGCGGCATGAACTGCATCATCTTGGCCTGCATCGGGTCCATGCCCGGGGTCGGGGTCAGCTTCTGCGTGGCCCACATGATGGCGATGTTGAGCACCGGCAGGATGAAGTACGGATCGCGCGCGGTCAGATCCTGGATCCAGCCCAGCCACGGCGCCTGGCGCAGTTCCACCGATTCCACCAGCACCCAGTACAGCGCGAAGAAGATCGGCATCTGGATCAGCAGCGGCAGGCAGCCGCCCATCGGGTTGATCTTTTCCTTCTTGAACAGCTCCATCGTCGCCTGCTGGTACTTGACGCGATCGTCGCCGTAACGCTCCTTCAACTGCGCCAGGCGCGGCTGGAAGCGGCGCATCTTGGCACCGGACTTGTACTGCGCAGCCGACAGCGGATACAGCGCCAGACGCAGCAGCACCACCAGGCCGATGATGGACCAGCCCCAGTTGTGCAGGAAGCTGTGCAGATGGCTCAGCACCCAGAACAGGCCCTGGCCGATGATGGCCATGATCGAGAAGCGGCTGTAATCGACCACGCGGTCGAGCCCCTTGACGTCTTCCTTGGCGATCAGGCTGACCAGCTTCGGGCCAACCCACAGGCGCGCTTCGGTGGTCGCGGTCTGGCCCGGCGCCACGGTGAAGGCCGGGCCACGCAGTTCGGCCACGTCACGCGGGCCGTCCTGGTTCAGCACGTACAGCGAGGCCTGGTCCTTCTGCGGAATCCACGCAGTGAAGAAGTGGTGCTGCAGCAACGCCACCCAGCCACCGGTGATCTGGCGATTGAGGCCACCGTCGTCCATGTAGTCCTTGAACGCGCGACGCTCGTAGCCTTCCTGCGGGCTGTACCAGGTCGCCCCGTTGAAGCTGAAGGAATCCGGGTTGGTCATGCCGCGGCTGAGGATGGTCGGCACCCGGCTCAGCTTGCGGAACACGTAGCCGTTCCACGGCGCGCCACTCTTGTTGATCACCTCGTCCTTGATCGTGATCGCGTAGCGACCGCGCTCCAGGGTGAAGGTGCGGCGGATCGATACGCCGTTGGGGGCATTCCACACGAACGGCACCACCAGGGTGTTCTGGCCCTTGGCCAGTTCGAACGCGGTGCCCGGCTGTTCGGCGCGGAAGCCGCCCACGCCCGGTACCGGCGAATGCTCGCTGGCCCAACCGCTGGTGGCGTTATAGGGATGCGCGGCATCTTCGGTCAGCAGGCTGACCGGCGCGGTGCCGTCCTTGGTCTGCGGAAACTGCAGCAGTTCGGCATCGAGCACGCTGCGGCCGTCCAGCTTCAGGCGCAGCACGTCCGAGGTCAGGGTGATCACCGGCGCAGCACCGGCAGCAGCCGGCGTCGCGGCGGTCGTGCTGGTCGCCGGTACGGCGCCCGGCACACCCGCCTGCGGAATGGCCTGGGCCGCCGGCACATTGGCCGACGGTGCCGCAGCGTCAAGATCGCGCGCAGCCGGCACCGACTGCGTCGCCGCAACCACCGGCGCATTGGCGGCGGCCTTGTCCTTGCCCCACTCCATCCACAGCAGCGCCGCGACCATCAGCCAGGCAAAAATCAGGAAAACACGGGTCTGGTTCATCGGGCAGCAACTCGCTCAGTCGGAACTGGGTTCCGGCTCTGTCGGGGAAAGGGAGGATGGGTGCATCGTCCTGGCGGGCGGCATTGTGCCGGGCGCAGCAGGCAGGGGCAATGCGCCGGCACGGCGCAGCAGACGCAGGAAAGCGTCGCGAATCTGTGGATTGGTCGCTTTTGCGGCTGCGGAGCGCGCCACAATCACGTAATCGCCGCCGGCAAGCTCGGGCAGCAGATGCCGCATGGCATCGCGCAATACGCGTTTGATCCGGTTACGTCCCACCGCACGCGTATCGACCTTGCGCGACACCGCCATGCCCAGGCGCGGCGGCGTATCGCCGGTCCGCCAGTGCAGGCTGAGCAACGGGTCCGAGGTACGACGTGCAGTATCGAAAACGACCGTATATTGCGCACGCGTACGAACCCGCGCAGAGCGAGGAAATCGCCTGCACGGGTTCGATACGTTCACGTTAGGGACTGCCTCGGCCGCAGGGAGCGGCGCGGCAATCAAGCGCTCAGGCGCTTGCGGCCCTTGGCGCGGCGGCGAGCCAGGATCTTGCGGCCGTCGGCAGTTGCCATACGTGCGCGGAAGCCATGGTCGCGTGCTCGCTTGAGGTTGCTGGGTTGGAAAGTACGCTTGGTGGCCATGGGGCCCTCTGCATGAATGGAGACGAATAGAACCGGCAATTCTATAGGGCCATCAGCGGCCCGGTCAACTCCCCGCAGGCGTCAGCGGAGGTGATGGCGGTCAAGCCCTGTGGATGGACCTGTGAATAAGTCTGGGAAAACCCTGTCCTCGGTGCTAGTCTGGCGCATCCTCTTTTCACTACCGGGCTGCGAGCACGGCGCTTTTCTGCGCGCCGCAGCCAGCAACAGATGATCATACTTTG
>NZ_JCAQOC010000002.1:0-22920 GCF_041475745.2 Xanthomonas sp. NCPPB 2866
ATGACAAAGAAGCAGCGAGAAGGGCAGGGCGCGCAGCAGATCAGCGAGATCATGGGCGACCTGCTGGCCCAGGCGGAAGCCAAGGCAGCCTTGCCGCCACCGAAGCGCCAAACCAAGAAGATCACGCCCGCCGGCATCATTTTGAGCGAGCGAGATCAAAAGCTGATCGAGGCCAGCACGGAGATTGCCACCAGCCCGCCAGCCGGCGAGGACATGGCTTTTACCCATGCGGTGCTGTGCCAGGTTGGTTTGCCTCGCGCCAAGGTCGAAGGCCGCGAGTTCATGCGGCAGTCCGGCGCGGCCTGGGTCAATGTCCAGGCCGGCTACCTGGATGAAGGGAAGGGGCCGGTGCTGCAACCTATCCCCTATGGCGTCATGCCCCGGCTTGGCCTGGCGTGGGTTTCCACCTTTGCCGTGCGCAACAAGGAGCGGGAAATTCCCATCGGTGACAGCGCCGCCGAGTTCCTGCGGCTCATGGGGATGGAGAGCGACGGCCGCCGCTATACGACGTTGCGAAAGCAGATGCACGCCCTTGCAGCCGCCCGCCTGCAACTCGGGTTCAAGGGCCGCACCTACAACGGCCAGCCGGTGCAACAGTTCGACGCTTGGGTGTCGAACAAGGACACCCAGCAACGTGCTCTATGGCCCGGCGTCATGGTGCTATCCGAGGACTATTACAGCTCCCTTATCGACAGCGCCGTGCCGCTGGACAATCGCGCCTTGCACGCGCTGAAAGGCTCTGCACTGGCCTTGGATGTCTATGCGTGGCTTGCACACCGACTGCACCGTATCGAGGGCAAGGGCGTAACGCTGCATTGGAAGTCACTGCGTGAGCAGTTCGCCCAGGAATACAAGGGCAAAGACCCCGACAAGGATTTCAAAAAGGAGTTCTTGCCGGTGCTGCGCAAGGTGCTGGCCGTCTATCCGCAAGCCAAGGTGAAGCCCGTTAGGGGTGGTGTGCTGATGATCGGCTCGCCCCCCCCGATTCCCTACAAGGGCGGCCCAACGGTTTAGCTAAACTTCGTGAAATCGCCCCCCCCCTAGACGCCAGAGCGGCCGCCCAAGATCGAGGCGGCCGTTTCGTTTCTGGCGCAGCCTGGCCAGCAACTCCCCCGGCCAGGCGAACTGGGGACAAACCCTGTGGATAGCGGCACTTATCCACGTGAAATCGCCCCCCCCTAGTTCGTGAAATCGCACCCCCCCAAGGCGGGTTATCCACGTGAAATCGCCCCCCTTTGGTTCGTGAAATCGCCCCCCCCCTAAACCTGTAAGGTTTGCCTTTAATCTTTTATCCTATAAATAATTGCCTTGTAATTGGCTGCGCCTATCGGTGGATAACTCACCGACAGCGCGAACCGAACCGCCGCAACGCCCTACGGGCGCGCCTACCCTCCGGTCGCTTCGCTCCCTTCGCCCCGCCGCTTCGCGTCGGCCTATCGCGGCCGGTGGCCGCTCATAAATGGCTGGCCTGCGGCCAGGCATCTACCAGGCGCGGCACGCCGCGCCGCGCCGGTGCCAGCTCCACCGCCTGCACCCACATCCAGCACCGCGCCCGCTGAAAGGCCGTCAAAAGCGGTTTAGCAGGGAAAAGCGGGCAGGCCGACCGCCTGCGCTCAACTCGAACACCTGCGCGGGCTGGAAGGCCGCAAGGTTGAACGCCAAGAAAGAAGGGCCGCCAAGCTATCGAGCTGGCCAGCATCGCCAAATCCGACGATGACGACCGCCAAGCAATGCACCCAGGCCGCACAGGGACGCGCAGGAAGCGCGAAAGAGGGCGAGGGTAGGGGATAGGTGCCGCCGACCCTAGAAAACGCCGCCACGGGCCACACAGGGCCGATTTTCGACCGTCACGCGCTCCCGGCCGGGCTGACCCAAGAACCGGGCGAAAATAACCGCTTGCATAATAAGAAGAAGAATAGTATTATTATTCTTATCTTATCCGCCGGAGCCAAAGCCATGACGCAGCAAGCCCCCCAAATCCCCGCCGACGTGCGCGAGCGCATCATTGCCGCCGCCTCCGATCTTTTCGAGCAGTCGGGCCGCCAGGCCATGCCCACGGTCGATGCCGTGCGCCGTGCCGCCCGCGTGGATATGAACGCCGCCAGTGCCGTAATGAAGGAATGGCGCAGGGCGCAGACGGCCCAGGCCGCGCCGGTGGCCGTGGCCGTGCCGGAATCCGTGCAGCAGGCCAGCAGCGCGGCCGTAGCGACGATCTGGCAGCAGGCGCAGGAACTGGCGAACGAATCCCTACGCAGTGCGCAGGCCGCATGGGAAACCGAGCGGGTAGAGCAAGACGCCATGCGGCAAGAGCTGGCCGAGGCTTTCGAGCGTCAGGCCGGCGAGCTGGAAGCCCTGCAATCCCGCCTGGCGTCCATCGAGGCCGCCGAAGCGGCCGCACGCGGCGAAGCCGCCGAGCTGCGCGGCCAACTGGCCGCCGCCCAGGAACAGGCACACACGGCCGAGGCACGCGCCCAGGAGATCGAGCGCCGCGCCGGTGAGCTGCGCACGGAGCTGGACAGGGCGCACCAGACCAGCCAGGCCGCCGCCGCCCAACTCGACCAGGTGCGCGGCGAGCTGGCGAAGGTGCAGGCCAAGGCCGAAGCCGAACAGGAAGCGCACCAGGAACAACGCAAGGCCGCAGCAACCGAAGCGCACCGCATGGCCGAACGCCTCACCGCTGCCCAGGCCGAACGCGACCAGGCCACGAAAACCGCCGGCCAGGCCCGCGAGGAAGCCGCACGCATGGCCGGGCAAATCGACACCCTCAAAGAGCAATCCGCCGCTCTGCTGGCCCGCATCACGCCAGCCGAAGCCAAGCCGACCAAGAAGAAGCCCGGCGGCGAGTGAGTGCCTGCCCCTCAAGTGTCAATAACCCGCCTTCGTTGGCGGGCTGGCACAGGCGCAGGCAAAGAAAAGGCCGGAAGCATGGGGCGCGTTCCGGCCTGATATTGACACTTGAGGGGCGGCCCGTTTTAGCCGCTAAAATCATTTACTCATAAAATGTAAGGCTCAAAAACTCTTTTATTCTTTTTCCTGCCGCTGGCGAAATGCCGCTAGGTCGATCACATCCGCCGTGCGCTTTGTGGCGGCCTGCATCGGCGTGGGCGGCTTGACCCCGGCCGGTGCCGGGGCGCTGGCCTTCGACGGCGGCCGGAACTGTCGCCACAGCTCCGCGAAGAACGACCAGGCGAAGATGAAGGGCAATAGCGGCAGCACCAGGACGAAGCCGACCAGGCGGGCCAGGGCGAGGCCAACCGGCCGCAGGAAGGCCAGCGGCCGGCGCAGCAGATCGAGCAGCGCACCGCCGACCAGCCACACCGGCGCGAACAGCACGAACACCGCCGCGAACAGGGCAGGGAACAGCCGCCGCAGGAACCACGCCAGGGCGATGACACCGAGAACCGCCGCGATGATGAACGCCATACGTCATCCCTCAGCTATGGTAGGGATTCGCATCGAAGCGCCCGGCATATTCAGCATCGGCCAGGTAGTTCAGCCGGTCGAGCAGGTAGGGGCGTTCCCCGCGCACCAGGACAATCGGATGCTCTGGCCCCAGGCGCATGACTTCATCCGGCGTCAGCAGTTCGCGCCCGGTGAATTGCTGGCTTGTGCCGGTGCTCTTGCCCCGGTTCATCGAGCCGCCGCCGCCTGATAGGCCGCTGCCGCTGTTCTTGCCGGTGTTTTCCGTCTCAAACTCAATCGTGGCTTTGCCCAGGCTGTCGCTGATGTATTTGGCCGTGTCGTAATCGTCCGTGCCAAAGAACGACTTGGCGCTGTTCGCCAGGAAGGTTTGCCACTTGGGATAGGTGCCTTTGAGCTGCGACAGGTCTTGAATGAACACCCAGAAGGCCAGGCCGTAGCCGCGCAGCAGTGAAACGGCATCCTCAATCTGTTTCATGTAGCCGAGCTGGCCGAACTCATCGAGCAGGAAGGCGACACGGTGCGCGGGCTGCACGTTGCTGGATGTGATGGCCGCAATTACCGAGCTGATGAACAGACGCAGGAAGCGGGCATTAGGCCCGATGCGATTGGCGGGCATGACAAGATAAACCGTCATGGCCGTGGCCTTGATTTCCGACAGATCGAAGTCGGAGCGCGACAGCGCGGCCGACACTCGCGGGTCATCCAGAAATGCCGTATTCCGGCGTGCCGTCGAAAGCACCGAACCGCGCTCTTTGTCAGCCATGCCCATGAGCGTATTTGCCGCCCTGGCCGGGATGCCGAAGGCCGCCGTATCGTCGGCCGACATTGCGCCCAACACGTCGAAGAACTCCGATTCTCCCGCCGTGAGCAGCCGCCGCAGCTCGCCCAGGTTCCGGCGTTCCGCGTCATCCAGCCCGGCAACGTGCAGCATCAAGCCTTGCAGGAAGTTCTTTGCCGATTCATCGAAATGCACGGCATCGCCCTTGCTTTCGGCGATCACCAGGGCATCGGCCAGGATGGCCGATTCACTCACACAATCCGGGTTCCACACGTCGAGCCGGTCAAGCACGTTGAAGGCCGCGCCGCCGTCGCCATTCACCGCGAACGGATCGACCGAATAGACCGCCTGGCCGAGCGCCCGCCGGGCGCGGGCCGTCACGGCCGCGTTTTCGCCTTTCACGTCCAGCACCAGGGCCGAGCCGGGATAGTCCAAGAGGTTCGGAATCACCGCGCCAATACCCTTGCCGGAGCCGGTAGGGGCGACCGTCACGACATGGCCGACGAAGCGGAAACGGGCATCCATGCCGGCCAGAGCGTCAGGCACACGGCCCAGGGCAAAACCGCCCGGCTTGCCGGGCGCGACCAGGTGGCCGCCCTGGCGGATTTCATCGACCGTTCCCCATCGTGCCGAGCCGTGCGAACCAAGCGGATGCGTGCTGCTGTTATCGACCGCAGCGGCCGCGACCGGCCCGGATGGCTGCACCTGGCCGCGCAGGTTTTCGATTGTTCCACCGAGGATGCGCAGCCGTTTCCCGGTCGGAGATTCGGCACCAACCACGCCAGCCAGCCAGCCGAACACCCGGCCCGCGTTCAGATACGTTGCCACCGTCCCGGCGACCGTCGCGGCGAGGATGAACCAGCCCGGAATGAACGGCGCGAACACGAGCAGAAGCAACATGCCGACCGATGGAACGAGGAAGGCAAGGCCAACGGCCGTGCCGACCGTGACCGGGTTTTGTCGGCGCTTGTGCGCCATCCAGGCACCGATAAAGCAGACCGTGACCAGGTAGAACAACCAGCCACCGAAAGCGGCCTTGATGCGCGTGCCGAAGCCGCCGAAATAGCCGCCCATTGTCGAGCCGCCGAGCTGTTCCATGCGTTCCGCCGTGCGCTGTTCCATTTGGCCGCGATATTCGGCCAGCACCTTATCGGCTTCTGCCGTGCCAACGCCCTTGCCGAACTCAATGCCTCGCGTCACTGACTGCTGAACCACATTGACGCCAGCCGTTGCTGCCGCCGCTGGCCGTTCGCCGTCCAGGCCCGCCAGAATCCGGGCGCTGAAATCGTCCAGGCTACCCGCCGAGGCAAGGCCCGCATTCTGCAAGAACAGGCCCAAATCGTTGCGATACAGGCTAAGGATGTTAGCCGCACCTGGCGCGTTCCGGTTCGCCACCGCAGCGGCTTCCAGTTCCTTCAACACTGGCAGTAATTCGGCCCACTTGTCCCGGTAGGCTTGCCAGTTTCCGGCGTTCGTCGCCATCGACAAATCTTGCTGCCCAATGTCGAGCATTTGCAGGTTCGCTTCCCAAGTCTGGAAAGCCGCTTCCTGCGCGTCACAAACCCGCTTCACCCAGGCATCTACATTTTCCGCGCCATAGAACTTCGCGGCCTCTGCTGCCGGGTTGCATTCGGGGAAAACGCGAGCGTGCGCCGTGCTTGCCAACGACAACACGAACGCCCCGAAAAACACCGCCACCACGGCGGCCCACATTCTCGAAAGTAAATCTTTCACGTCCATCATGTTTCACCTCTATGTCAGGTCAAAAATTGACGGCTAGGAACGGTTGCCGCCGTCCTCTCCATCATCGGAAAAAGCCTCGTCACCTGCCGCTTCAAAACGTGCCTTTGTGGCGTCAGCGTTTGGCCCTTTGAGCGCACCAGCTGCGAGGGTCAAAGCGCCCAAGATCACGGATGCCGGATAGTCCGCCATGCCGGACTTGATGACCAAGCCGCCTAGCTGAATTTTCCGGCGTGCATCTTCTCTCCTGGCGTTCATCCGCAAGCGTCCTAAGTTGCGCTCAATCTGCGCTAGGCGTTGCCGCCACCGAAGCAGCTTGCTTGCCTTCACTTTTGCGAAATTTTGAGGCGATAGCCTCAAACTCCTTCCGCAGTTGAGCATCATCTATTTCGAGATCACCAAGACCGGCGGCAATGGCAATCTTGCCGATTTTCTCGGCTGCCTTGTTTTCCAGATCGGCCAGTTCCGACTTGATGCGGTTCAGTTCGGCCAGCTTGTCGGCCTTGCGTTCGGATAGGGTTTTTCGTGCCATCGTTGTAGCTCCTTTCGAGATTGTGGGTTATGCGCACACGATCTTACCACCGGCGAGGCTGGCGGGGAAGGCACGGCGCTGGTATAGTCGTGAGCAACAGCGAAATGCGCACTTACGGGTTGCTGCGCAACCCTTGTCCGGCAGGGGATACCCCTGCACCCCTTTTTAGCGGCTAAAACGCCAAGGGAAGAAATGGCGATCTACCACCTAAACACGCACACGATAGGACGGGCGGCCGGGCATAGCGCCGTGGCCGCTGCCGCCTATCGTTCCGCGTCGTCGCTGGTAGATGAGCGCACCGGTGAAGCGTTCGACTTCACCCGGAAGGGCGGCGTTCTTTCGTCGGAGATCGTCACGCCCGAAGGCGTGCCAGTTCCCGAGCGTGCCGCCTTGTGGAATGCCGCCGAGGCCGCAGAGAAGCGCAAAGATGCGCGAGTGGCCCGCGAGTGGCGGGCAGCCCTGCCGCATGAGCTGAACGACGCCGACCGTAAAGAGCTGGCAACGCGCATGGGGCAGGCCATCGCCGACCGCTACGGCGTGGCTGTGGATGTTTGCATCCATGCGCCCGACAAGGACGGCGACGACCGAAATTTTCACGTTCATATGCTGGCGACCACGCGCACCATTAGCGAGGATGGAAGGCTAGGCGCAAAGGCCGTCATTGAGCTGGCAAACAAGGACAGGCAGAAGGCGGGCATTCCCGGCACCAGCCAGGGCGACATTACCGACATTCGCAGGCAATGGGCCGAGCTGACAAACGAGGCGCTAGAGCGTGCCGAAATCAGCGCCCGCGTAGATCATCGGAGCTATGCAGATCAAGGCGTGGAACTCACGCCGACCAAGCACATAGGCCGCGATGCCGTGGCGATGGATAGGCGCGGACTGGACGCCGACCGCATCGACATTCACAACGCCGACCGGCAGGAACAGGCGCAGCAGATCACCGAGCGCCCGGAGATCATCCTAGACAAGATCACGGCAACGCAGGCCGTTTTCACGCGCCGCGATATTGCCGCCGAGCTGAACCGCTACATTGACGACGCCGACCAGTTCCAGGGCTTGCTTACCCGGCTGGAAAATTCGCCGCTTCTGGTCGAGATGGAACCGGCCAGCGGGCGCGAGCCGGCGAAGTTCTCCACCCGCGAGATGATCGACACCGAGCGCGGCATGGTGGACAGCGCCGAGCGTCTGGCACAGGCAGGGCGGCACGGTGTTTCTAGCCCGATCACGAACGCCGCTATTGATGGCGCTGGCACCCTATCGGCCGAGCAGAAAAACGCCGTCCGGCACGTCCTCAAACCGGGCAGCCTGGCCGTAGTCATCGGCGATGCTGGCACGGGTAAATCTTTCAGCATGAAGGTAGCCCGCGAGGCGTGGCAGGCGCAGGGCTTGAACGTGCGCGGCGCGGCCTTGGCGGGCAAAGCAGCCGACGAATTGCAGGCGGGCAGCGGCATCGACAGCCGCACGCTTGCCAGCCTTGAATTTGCTTGGAAGAACGGAAAAGACAAACTCACCAGCCGCGACGTTCTGGTGATCGACGAAGCGGGCATGATCGGCAGTCGCCAGCTTGGCCGCGTGCTGAAATCCGCCGAACAGGCCGGGGCAAAAGTGGTCTTGCTTGGCGACGATAAGCAGCTTGCCGCCATCGAGGCGGGCGCGGCTTTCCGTGGCGTTGTGCAGCATGTCGGCGCGGCAGAAATCACCGAGGTTCGACGCCAGAAAGAGGCATGGGCGCGGGAGGCGGGCCAGCAGTTTGCCCGTGGTTCCGTGGCCGATGGTCTGGCGGCCTACGCCGAGCGCGGACACGTCCAGATTCACGACAGCCGGGACGCTGCACGCGACGGTCTGGCGGCCGCCTATGTCGGCGACCAGGGCAGGGGTAGCCAGATCATCCTTGCCCACAGCAATAAGGACGTTCAGGCGCTCAATGAAGCCGTGCGCGAGGCCCGCAAGGAACGCGGCGAGCTGCGCGGCACGGCCCGCTTTATGGCCGAGCGTGGAGGCCGGGAATTTGCCCCAGGCGACCGCATCGTGTTCCTGAAAAACGACCGTGATCTAGGCGTGAAGAACGGCACCCTTGGAACCGTCGAGCGCGCCGAAGATGGAAGCCTGGCCGTGCGTCTGGACAGCGGCGAAGCGCGGCAGGTGCAGGCGTCCCAATATGCCGCCGTCGATCATGGTTACGCCGTCACGATTCACAAGGCCCAGGGCGTCACCGTCGATAGGGCTTACCTGCTGGCGACCCCCGGCATGGATAGGAGCCTTGCCTATGTCGGCATGACCCGGCACCGCGAGGCGGCGACCCTGTTTGCAGGAGCCGACGACTTCACCGACCGCCGCGCCGGCCGCCTGGTCGATCATGGCGCAGCGCCCTACGAGAACAAGCCGGAGAACCGGGCCAGCTACTTTGCCACCTTGGAGAACGACAAGGGCGAGCGGCACACCATTTGGGGCGTCGATCTTGAACGCGCCATTGCATCCAGTGGCGCGAAGCGCGGCGACCGTATCGGCTTGGAGCATGGCGGCTCTGAAACCGTGCGCTTGCCGGACGGCACGACTGCCGAGCGCAACACCTGGCACGTTCGCGGCGCGGCCGAGCTGGCCGCCGGGAAGCTGGCCCAGGTGCTGGGCCGTGAGCGCCCGAAAGAAAGCACGCTGGACTTTGCCGACCGGCGAGGCTTCGACGGTGAAAGCGTGGTGCGCCGCTGGCTGGAACGTGGCCGCGCCAAGGTGTCGGCACTGGCCGGGAAGATGCGCGATGCCCTGCGCCGCAATCTGGAACGCCACGGCCGCCCCGACCTCATGCCCGCGACCGACATTGCAGGCAAGCCGACCATGCAGCGGCCGGAGCAGGTCGAGCGCACGCCAGAGGACGAGAAGAAGCGCCGGGCGGCTGAAATCGCGGCGAAGTTCCGGCAGCAGGTCAGCCAGGAGCGCGGCGAGGTGGCAGCGCCGCAGCAGCGGCCCCAGGTGGAGCGCCCGGCACCCGACCCGCTGGCCGGATTCCGCGCCGGCATCGAGCGGGCCGAGGCCGCAGGCGGTGGCCTGGCGCTGGACGTGGCACGCGCACAGCTTGCCGTCGCCCAGGAGTTCCAGGCGGCCGGGAAAGACCCCCGGCACCATTCGGCGGCGATCATGCAGGAAGGCCAGCAGCGGGCCTTTGCGGGCCTGGCGCAGCAGGGCCAGGCCAAGGCCGAGCCGGAGCGCCCTGCACCCGTCCAGGTCAGCGAGCAAGACCAGAAGCGGGCCGAGATGTACGCCAAGCGAGAAGCCGACCAGTTCAAGGCGTTGGCCGTGAAGCGGCAGGCGGGCTTTGCTGGATACAGCGACCGCAACCCGAGCGCCTGGCGCGAGCTGCCGGGCGAGCTGCGCGAGCGCATCGAGCGGTTCAACGCCATGCCGAAAGAGCGTCAGGCCGTCGAACTGGACAAGATGCAGCGCGAGCTTGCCGACAGGTATGCACGCAATCCGCAGGAAATCACGCGCAGCCGACAGCAGCAGCGCGAACAGGAGCGCGGCCGCGATGGCGGGCGCGGTTATTGAGTTAAAACGCTTTTACTCATTTGCGTTTAGTGCTATGATGCAATGAGTAAATGAGAATTTGAGATTTACGCCAGGAGGAAAGACGATGAGCACCGAACCGACGAACGAAGAACTTGCCAAGAGTTATGCAATGAAGATCGAGCAGGCCCAGGAGCGCCGCGAGGCGAAAGACCAAGAGCGGCTAGAGCGGCACGGCCAGGCGGCCGCGCTGTCGTCGCAGAACATCGAGGCCGAGCAGCCGAAGGCCAAGCAGGCCCAGGGCTTCGAGCTGGACGCGCAGAACCAGGACAGCGCCGAGCAGCGCAACGACCGCAACGAGATCAACGGCCAGCAGGCAAAGGCGCTGGCAAAGGAATTGAACCGGGACAACGAGAACGGCGACCAGGTGAAGCAAGCCAAGGCGCGGGAAATCGCCGAACGGTTCAAGGAGAAGGCGGCACGCGACCGGGAGCAGTCCCGCAGTTTCAGCCGCTAAAAAGCGGTGCCCAGGAAGGCGGCAACCCGCCTGGACACCTGACCACAACCCACCTGACATAGAGGTGAAATCATGGCTACTTGCAATGTTACCGGCGGCACCCGCCGCGACCTAACGAAATATCGGATTACCTTTGCCGTTTCGCTGGCCGTCCTGATCGGCACCGGCGGCATGTTCTGGCACGCCTACCGGACGCACGCCGGTTGGCTCAATGCCGGTGATGTCGCCGTGCGCGATGCCATCATGGACGGCACCATCCAGCCGCCGGCCGATGGTAAGGAGGGCGCACGATGAAGGCGCAGACCTGGCGACGTGCCGCCCTGGCGGCCTACATCCTGGCGGGCGCATCCTTGACCGTGGCGGGCTACACCGTCGCCACGACCGAGGCGAACGCAAACGCCCTTTATCGCTTCGCCGAACACGACAACGACGCCTATTCAGCCCGGAGCCGGAGCATTGCGGAAGGCATCACCGCCGCCGCCTTGCGAGGCCAGGGCGACGGCGTGCCGGATGCCGCCGACTGGCCGCGCATCATTCCCCAGGTCATCCCGTCCGCCGTGAATGTGGCCGCCCTGCCCTTTGTCACCAGGCCGGACGATGAAAGCCGCGTCTGGCTTGTTCCTGGCGTTCAATCCAACCCGGCGACGGCCACCCTTGGCGCTGTCCGCTTCTGGCTGAAAAGCCGCGACCAGGAGCCGCGCCACTGGCAGACCATCGGCAGCGGCGCGTTTATCGCAGATGGCCGCTATGTCCTCACCGCCGCCCACGTCATCGACGGCAAGAGCGGCTATCGCGTGCAGACGGCCGCCGGGCGCTGGCTGGATGCCGAGCTGATCGGCCTTGACCTACGGCGCGACGTGGGCGTGTTGCGCGTCAGCGAACCCGGCCAGCCGATCAAAACGGGAGCCATGCCGATTCAGGGCCAGCCGGTATTGACCATCGGCGCACCTGGCGGCCGTGGGTTCAGCGTGAGCGCGGGCATTGTGAGCCGGTATGCAGAAAGCGCCCGGTTTTCCGCTGATGAAGCCTTGCAGATCGACGCGCCCGTGACTGGCGGCAACTCGGGCGGGCTTGTCGTCAGTGCGAGAGGTGAAGCGGTCGGCGTGGTCAGCCATTCCGATGCCGCCTTTACCCAGGCCGTGCCGATTGGCACGGCGCTGGCCGTGGCAACGGAGCTTATCGAGCGCAGCCGGTAAGCCTTCCAGGAACTCGAAGGCCGGGCGCTTGCGCCCAGGTCGATACCGGACGCCGCCGGGCGTCACGATGTTTGAATCTCAACCTTTGGAGCAACAGCTATGAAACTTCGCAATTCCTTCCCGCTGGCGGCCGTGGCCGCCCTTCTGATGGCTTTGACCGCGCACGCCGGCCAGGATACCGACGCGGCCCGGTTCTCGATCATGGCCCCCGTCCAGGCGGCTTATGACGCCTACCAGGTCACGGCGAGCCGGGCGCAGAACACAATGGACAGCATCGAGGCCGAGCTACGCGAACCCGGCTTGTCGGCCGAGCGGCGCGAGCTGCTGGCGGTATCGCTTGCCACCCTTCGCGCCCGCGAGGCGGCCGCATTGGAGAGGCTGCACGCTGAATCAGCCCTGGCACAGTTGAAGATGGCAGACTGGAACGCGAGCCGGTAACGGCGACCAGGAACAAGAAGGGCGGCCACTGGCCGCCCTTTTCACGTCTGGATCTTGCATCGTCATTCCTGGCGATGAGATCCACCGTCGCGGCCGTCATCGTCGGAACTGTCGATGCTGGCCAGCCCCTCGCCTTCCAGGGTTTCACAGGCCGGCCACTCGCGGCCAACGGCGGGCGCATCGACCCATTCCCGTTCTTCGGGCGGTAGCGGCTGCGAATAGTCGGATTCGGCCAGCAGCTCATCGAGCGTGTAGCGCGGGCGGCTCATCGGCGGGCCTCATCGAGCCAGGCCAGCGTTTCAGCTTCGCGGGCGGCCACGCGGGCCACCAGCTCGCGCACCAGGGCGGCCAGGCTCATGCCGTGCGCTGCCGCGACGGCGGCCGCTTCGGCTTTCACGTCCGCAGGAACGGCGGCGCTGATGGTGGCGGCTTTATTGCTCATTGGCGAAATTCGATTTTCAGGCTTGGGTCGGTTTCGACTTCTTCCACGATCTCGTTATAGCGCGTCACCACTTCACCCACAGCCACGCGCCGGCCTTCGGCCGCGAACTTGCCCAGCTCGTAGAGGTTCAGGGCTACGAACTGTTCAACCTCGAAAACGTCGATGCGTTCGCCCAGGCCGGCATTTTCGGCCAGCCCTTCGGCGACCGTCAGCCCCCGCGCCGTCGTAACGATGATCGGCCGGTGGCCGTCGTCGATGTTGTCGCGGCAACGGCCAATGACCGCTTCGCCGGGCGCCGTGGTGACATGGATAGCCACATCACCAATGAAGAAATCGCCATTGCGGCCCGATTGGGCGTCAGACGTTGAAAAGCTGTTGTGCTCGAACTGGCCTGCACCCAGGGCGCAATCGAGCTTGGCCCCTACCAGGTGTTGCAGCACCGCGCCGGCATACTGCATCCCCGGCGTGTTGCGCTGCCGTTCTTCGGCTTGGGCGATCATGTCGCGCACCAGCGTTCGCAGGCTGCGCGAGGCATCCAGGCGAATCTTGAACGGCTTGGCCGAAAAGAACTCATGCACGCGCTCAATCCAGAACGCTTCAACGGCATCGAGATCGACCACGCCGGCGGCGGCCAGGCCGTTGAGGAAGGCCACATATTCGCGCATGTTGCTGATGCTGCCGCGACTGGTGCGGCCGCCTTCAGCGGCTAAAACGCGGGTAATGTCGTGGCGGTTCAGAACCGCTTGCACAGCGCCACGGCCCAGGCCGAGAACCTGGCCGCCGGCTTCGGTCAGCAGCTCGTCGGGGTTGAGCGGCAGACCCTTTCGGGCGTGCTGCGTGACGACCAGCGCAACGCACAGCGGGCCTTTGCGGTTGAATTTCCGATCTTTGTTGAAGTCCCGCAGGGCCGTTACCAAGTCCGTCATTACGCTGCCTTCTTCTCGACCGCCAGGGCCGCCGCTAACAGCGGTTCTAGGATATGTGCGGCCAGGAAGCGCACGACCGGCACGGCCACGCCATCGCCGGCCAGGTGATAAGCATCGTTGTAGTTCTTGGGTAGCGCGTAGGTGTCCGGCAGGCCCATGAGGCGGGCCGCTTCACGCGGCGACAGCAGACGCGAACGAACGCGCTTGCCTTCAATCACCATGATGGTTTGACGGCTTGAACCGCCGGTAGGCGTGCGCAGGCAACCGGCCACGTCATCGAAACGGATTTCGGCGCGTTGCACCTTCTCGCCGTTCGGGCCATCGGCGCGGGTGCGCTTGTAGATCGTGCCGACCTGGCGGCCACCGGCTTTCTTGGCTGCTTCAACTTTCGCCAGGTTTAGCGGGTTCATCATGCCGAGCAGCTTCTTTGTTTCGGCGGCCGTGTGCCAGGTGACGCCGTGCGGCTTATCTTCCACCAGGTCGGCAAAGATCGACGTGCGGGCCGGAGGCGCCGGCAGGTGCCACCATTCCCAAGAGCTTTGCGCACGCTTCGAGAGCTTGCCGTAAGCCTCGACCAGCGCGGACGGATGCCATTCCCCTTCCGGGCCGCTGGCGACCAGGGCGCGAGGAATCGGCGAGGATTTGCGCACGCCGATGATGAACAGGCGCGGCCGCGACTGCGGCAGGAAATGAACGGCGTTGATGACCACGGCACCGAACCGATAGCCGTTGTTCGACAGGGCCGAGCTGATCGCGGCAAAGTCTTTGCCATCGTGCGAGCTAAGGGCGCCGCATACGTTTTCCAGCACCACCAGGCGCGGCGCTCGATCTTCATCCCCCAGGGCTTTGATGAGCTGCCAGAACGGCCAGAAAGTGCCGGAGCGGTCGCCTTTGAGGCCAGCACCGGCACCGGCTAGGGAAAGGTCTTGGCAAGGGAACGAGGCCCAAGCCAAGTCAGCGCCGGCCGGCAGGTCGGCCGTAGTCAGCGCGGCCACGTCACCGACGCGCAGATGATCGGCACCCCAATTCGCGGCGTAGCTGGCCGCCTTCTTCGGGTCGAAGTCATTGGCGAGCAGGCATTGCCAGTCGGGGCCAAGGCCGGCGCGGGCCATGCCGCCACCGGCGAAAAATTCATAGAAATTAGCCATTGGCTCCCCCTGCACCTTGCGGGTGCGATGACGAAGCGAGACGCCCCAGGCGTTCCGTCACGGCTTCGGTAATCCAAGTGTTGCGCGATACGCTGCCGGCCCGGCGCGAGCATTCGGCATCAATGGCTTTCAGCACCTCGGGAGTGAGGCGCAGATTGATACGTTCCAGCGCACTAGAGCGCGAATCTTTGCGGTCGGCTTTCATGGGCGCCATTGTGGCGCCATCGTGGCTCAAGGCCAAGGAATTTATTGTAAGCGTCGCATAAGTCCTAAGTTGTGCGACAGCTTGCCGCTGTCGTTTTCAGAAGACGACCGCACCATCTGACTGGATGTAACGCCTGGTGTGCATACGGCTCCTGACAGCCCAATATCAGGAGTCGTCTGCACCAATCTCGACTATGCTCAATACTCGTGTGCACCAAAGCGAGGTTTGGGCATGACATCAGACACTCCACCGATTGCCGCGCAAGGCGTGGCCACCCTGCCCGACGAGGCATGGGCGCAAGCCCGGCACCGGACGGAAATCATCGGGCCACTGGCAGCGCTTGAGGTGGTCGGGCATGAAGCCGCCGATGAGGCAGCCCAAGCGCTGGGCCTGTCCCGGCGACAGGTATATGTCCTGATCCGTCGCGCCCGGCAGGGTACTGGCCTGGTAACAGACCTGACGCCCGGCCGATCCGGCGGCGGCAAAGGCAAGGGGCGCTTGCCGGAACCGGTCGAGCGCATCATCCGCGAGCTGCTGCAAAAGCGCTTCCTGACCAAGCAGAAACGCAGCCTGGCGGCGTTCCACCGCGAAGTCGCGCAGGCGTGCAAAACCCAGAAGCTGCCGGTGCCGGCGCGCAACACCGTGGCCCAGCGGATTGCCGGACTACACCCGGCGAAAATAGCCCGCAGCCGGGGCGGGCAGGACGCTGCCCGTCCCTTGCAAGGCGCGGGTGGCATTCCGCCAGAAGTCACCATGCCGCTGGAACAGGTGCAGATCGACCACACCGTCATCGACCTGATCGTGGTCGACGAGCGCGACCGGCAACCGATTGGCCGCCCATATTTGACCCTCGCCATCGACGTGTTCACGCGCTGCGTACTCGGCATGGTGGTCACGCTGGAAGCGCCGTCCGCCGTCTCGGTCGGCCTATGCCTCGCGCATGCCGCCTGCGACAAGCGGCCCTGGCTGGAAGGGCTGAATGTGGAAATGGACTGGCCGATGAGCGGCAAGCCCAGGCTGCTCTATCTGGACAACGCGGCCGAGTTCAAAAGCGAAGCGCTGCGCCGTGGCTGCGAACAGCATGGCATCCGGCTGGACTATCGCCCACCAGGCCAGCCGCACTACGGCGGCATCGTGGAACGGATCATCGGCACGGCGATGCAGATGATCCACGACGAATTACCGGGGACGACCTTCTCCAATCCCGGCCAGCGCGGCGAGTACGATTCCGAGAAGATGGCCACCCTGACGCTGCGCGAGCTGGAGCGCTGGCTCGCGTTGGCGGTAGGCACCTATCACGGCTCCGTGCACAACGGCCTGCTCCATTAGGCCTTGGCTGGCCCCGTCCAGCCAATCCGATCGAGCGTGCCGATGAGGGTCGATCGGGGCACCTTGAAGGACCGGCACACTGACGCTTTGCTTGCACCAGCATTGAGTGCGTCCGTGATCTGCTCGATCGTCTCCGCGTCGATGCTCGGCGGTCGACCGCCGCGTCTGCCCCGGCGCTTTGCCGCCGCCAGTCCCGCCATCACCCGCTCGCGCGTAAGCGCGCGTTCATATTGAGCAAGCGCGCCGAAAAGCGAAAACAACAATTCTCCGTGGGGCGTGGTTGTGTCCATCTGCTCCGTCAGCGATTGAAAAGCCACGCCCCGGACTTTCAGGTCGGTGATAATGGTCAGCAGGTTGGCCAAGGATCGCCCAAGGCGGTCGAGCTTCCAAACGATCAGGGTGTCGCCTTCCTTCAGGTATTCCAGACACGTCTTCAGGCCGGAGCGATCATCCCGGGCGCCCGATGCCTTATCGGAATAGAGATGGCGTTCATCGACGCCGGCGGCGAGCAGAGCATCGCGCTGGAGGTCGACCGACTGGCGGTCGTCGACCGATGAGACACGCATGTACCCGATGAGCATGTACGACAAACCCCTGGATCAATGTTGTCGCACAGTAGGTCAAAGCGACAGGGTTTGTCGCGCATAATCAGCCGCGATCATGGAGCTTCAATCCGTTTGCGTCGTCCCCTGTCGGGAAACATGCGGTTTCCGACATGGCAGCATTGCGCCCCAGTTGGTCGCTCCGGACCTAATCCAACCGCTCTAACATGACGAATGGACCACCGCAGTCTATGCCAGTCAGCGGCCGGAGGCGACAGATGGCGATCGGGAAACCCCTCAGAATCTCAAGCTGGTGTAGGCGCCGAAGTAGTTCCCGTATTTGCCGCCAACGCTTTCCAGCGACTTGCTCGGCATGAAATAGCTGTTGGCCACGCCGAATTGCAGGCGCTTGGTGGCCTGCCATGATATGTCGATTTCCATGGCGGTACCGATCCGCCGAGCGGAAGCGGACGCAAACGATGCACCGGCAGGCCCGACGTAAGCGCCGTCTGCAATGCGATGGCGCCAGTAAAGTTGGGCCCCGGTCACAATCGTCACCGATCGCGCCGGCTTCAGCGTAAGCGTTGGGTTGAGGTTCATCAAATTTGAGTAGTTGAACAAAACACCGGCATTGAGCATCTGATAACGAGGCGCAGGCGCGACAAAGGTACCCAGCGTGTCATTACCGGCGTTGCCGTCGCCGCTAAATACATTGGCTCTGAGCCCCAGGCGCGGCTGAAGGGCAACCTTGGGGAAGGTATAACCACCATCCATCATCATCGCCCATGCGCTGATGTCCTTGGTTCCAAAGCGACCGGACTGGTAGGTACCTTCCACGTCGAGATCCCAGGTCGCAGTGCGCTGCCACAGCCTCGCACCCCAGCTGCTACGGTTCTCGGAGGCCCTGCCCTGAGCGTTCAATGCAGTGTCACGCTTCACCTGGAACCAGTACCCGTCGACGCCAAAGCCAGCCACCACGTGCGGAGCGCTGACGTAAACGCCGTGGAATGACTGTGTGTGGTTAGGGGCATTGTTGAATTCGCCGTCCTTAATGTTTACGGGGCGAACGGCGAACGTGTCGACAGAGATCTTGCCGGGAAGGGCATAGGTCGCGCGCAGGCCCTGATAGAGCACACGCTGATTGACACCGTCCCGCAGCGTGACAAGCTTGCCGTTGCCAAGCGGCATTTCGAACCGACCAGGACGCAACGTCAACTTTCCAGCTTTGCCGAGCGGCACCGTCACATCGAGGAACGCCTGCTCGACGTCGAAGGGCCCCCGGTTCGGCGGAGTGACCAGGCTGGAACCGTACTCACGATTGTCGCCCAGTTCCACAAAGGCCCGGACGTGCGGCCCCATGTGCAGATCGGCCAGCAGTCGCAAGCGACGCTGCACCGGGTCATTGGCGTCATTCGCAGTGCGCCCGGCATTCTGATGATCCCAGGCGGTGTAGTATGCGCGCGCCTCACCGCCGAGGGAGAGGTATATGTCATCCGAGCCGATCGGGATGTGCTTGATCCTGTCGATCAATGGCGCATCCTTGCTGACGGGCTGCGACCAGTCCTCCGTCCAGCGGATCGCCTGGGGAAGGTTCGGCGTTCCCGTCTGCCCGCCGGGGACCGCCACGGCAGCGCGGGGCTGCGATCGTGGGGGGCGAACACCGGGTTGCGCCTGGCTGCCCATCGGGCCACCTGCGGACTCGTCCTCGGTGCTGGCCGGAGGCACCGATTGCGCCAGGGCGACAGTCGACCCGGTCATGATCGCTGCTCCCAGCAGACAGCCGCACACGATCGTCTTGGAACCTTTCAACACAGCCTTCTCCCAGACGACGCCCCTGTCTGCCGCAGTCCAGCAGCCCCACAAGCGAGGTCGTTCACATCATTTTGAAGTTCTCTTGCGCAGTCTCGCGCGGGCTAATCCGCAATCGCGGAGATCAAGCTGCGGACAGCAGGATTTCCGATATACGCCCTACCCGGGTCACTTCTCAGTGGAAATCAACAGAAACGGCCTTTGGCGTCCTTGACCATCACGAACCACACGGCCGCATCGGAACCCCAGACCACAGGGTTGCCAGTGGTCATGGCGCTGGTTTCGAGCTTGCGGATCTCTTTCACCAGCGTGGCGCCGTCCAAGAACTTGCCGGTCTTGCGGTAGTGCTCGGCCGAGGCCTTTTCGGTGTACACATCGTGCAAGCCGCGAGAGGCGGATTTTTCGTCCAACACCGCATATGAGCCCAGGTGGACGAAGTTTGTGCGGAAGTCTGTGGGGCGGCTGATGCCGCCCTGGCTGTCCACATAGGGCGAAAAGTCGCCGGCCGTGACGGCCAGTGGCAGGACGAGGGCGCTGGCGAGCAGAGCGCCGGTGAGTGCGATTTTCATCGTGTTCTCCTTATATGCCTATGGAGATCAGACGGCGACCACGGGGAAATCCACCGTGGGGTCGGCGATGTGGTTGGTGTAGTTGGTGAGCGTGTTCAGCGCGACGTTGGCGATCACTTCCAGTATCAGGCCGTCGTCGAGCCCCGCGCGGCGGTAGTTGGCCATGGCGTCGGCCGACACCACGCCGCGTTGCTCGACCAGCGCGCGGGCAAAGCCGGCGATTGCATCGTCAAGTGCGTTGGCCGCCTGGCCGGTGCGGGCCGCGGCGATGGCCTCTGCCGACAGTCCGGCACCTTTGCCGATCAGGGTGTGTGCGCTCAGGCAATACTGGCAGCGATTGGCTTGACCGGCAGCGAGCGCAACGATCTCGCGCTGGGAGGCATTCAGGCGGCCGGTGCCCAGCGTTTCGGACAAGCCGAGGTAGCCATTGAGCGCCGCCGGCGCGTGGGCCAGCGTGGCGAACAGGTTCGGCACCATGCCAAGCTTGGCTTTGACGGCCTTGAGTGTGGCAGCGGTAGCGGCGTCAGCGGTGTCGATGGTCAGGGGGGCGATTTGGGTCATGTCTATCTCCGTAGTGGGTGAGGTGCAAGAGCACGTGGGCATGATCGCCCTTTGTTTGGTACGATATGGCACGTAAAGTATCAAATACGTAACCTATCGTCTTATATGGAGAGTGGAATGGCGGATCGACTGGCCGGCTTGCTCCGGCACTACTCGCTTTCGGCGCGCGTTTTTCACAGCGGCGCCTTCTGTGGGCAGCATCATTACGCGGCGCCGCATGGCTATATCCATCTGGTGCGGCGCGGCCCGATTACGGCGCGTTCGCCCGTGCATGAAGATCTGCTGGTTACCGAGCCGAGCCTGCTGTTTTATCCGCGCGTGGCGTCGCATCGTTTTGTCGCCGCCCCCGGCGATACCGCTGAGCAGTTGTGTGCGGAGGTCGACCTGGGCGCTTCGACGGGCAATCCGTTGGCCATGGCCTTGCCGTCGATGCTGCTGATTCCGTTGGCGGACTTGCCCGGCCTCGGGCCGACGCTAGAGTTGCTGTTTGCCGAAGCCGAGCGCGACCAGTGCGGTCGGCAGGCCGCCATCGACCGCTTGTGCGAGTTGCTACTGATCCAGTTGCTGCGTTATCTGATGGATGGGCGGCTTGGCGCCACCGGACTGCTGGCGGGCCTGGCCGACCCGAAACTCGCGCGCGCCATAACCGCCATGCACGATGCGCCGCAGACCGCGTGGTCGCTCGAGGCGCTGGCGGCGAAGGCGGGCATGTCACGCGCGCGCTTCGCCGCCGCGTTCAAGGACGCGGTGGGCGTCACGCCGGGCGACTATCTGGCCGACTGGCGGATGAACGTCAGTTGCACCCTGCTCAAGCAGGGGCGGCCGGTGGCGGTGGTGGCCGACCGCGTCGGCTACGGCAGCCCGAACGCTCTGGCGCGCGCCTTCCGCGTGCGCATGGGCTGCGCCCCGCGCGACTGGCTGGCGCAGCAGCGCGGTGACGCGGCGCTCAGCGGTTCGTGAGTTTGAGTTCGATTCGCCGGTTCTTGGCGTAGGCGGCGCCGGTGTTGCGCTCGTCGAGCGGGTGAAATTCGCATCACGCCGGAACAACTGGCGGAACTCCAGGTGGCGATCCGTCAACGGCTGGTCAGTCTGTTCGTGCGGCGCGGCCGGCTGGACAAGGCTGAGTCAGTGGCGCAGGTAGCTGGATGACGCTGTCCCGCCCTGAGCCGACGCTCACAGGCGGGGATTTCCAGTGTCGTCATTGTCGGCTATTGGCCGGCAGCAGCCCGTCGTTGCCTGATGGATCCAACCCCTCCGCTGCTATAGTGCAGTCGGCTTCTGACGTTCAGTGCAGCCGTCTTCTGAAAACGACAGCCGCCCTGCCCTTTCCCTGGCGTTTTGTGTCGCGTGTTTTAGTTGCATGAAATAGAATACCTGCGACTAGAACCGGAGACATTACGCCATGAAAGACAAGAGCGCCGCCGCTGGCCTGCTGCTGGGATATGCCCGTGTCAGCACCGACGACCAGGACTTGACCAACCAACGCGCCGAGCTGCACGCCGCAGGCTGCACGCGCATCTTTGCCGAGAAGATCACCGGCACCAGGCGCGACAGGCCCGAGCTGGCCCGCGTGCTCGATCACTTGCGCCCTGGCGACGTTGTGACCGTGACCAGGCTTGACCGCTTGGCCCGCAGCACCCGCGACCTGCTGGACATTGCCGAGCGTATCCAGGCGGTCGGCGCGGGCTTGCGCAGCCTGGCCGAGCCGTGGGCCGACACCACCACCCCGGCCGGGCGCATGGTTCTGACCGTGTTTGCCGGCATCGCCGAGTTCGAGCGTTCCCTAATCATCGACCGCACCAGGAACGGCCGGGAAGCGGCCAAGGCCCGAGGCGTGAAGTTCGGCCCGCGCCCTACCCTCACCCCGGCGCAGATCGAGCACGCCCGCGAGCTGATCGACCGTGACGGCCGGACGGTGAAGGAAGCGGCCGAGCTGCTGGCCGTGCATCGTTCGACCCTTTACCGGGCGCTGGCGCGTGGCGAGGAAGTGACAAAGACCGAGGCCCGCCGACGTGGTGCGTTCGCCGAGGACGCATTGAGCGAGGCCG
Organism: Xanthomonas sp. NCPPB 2866; assembly: GCF_041475745.2. Taxonomy (NCBI): domain Bacteria; kingdom Pseudomonadati; phylum Pseudomonadota; class Gammaproteobacteria; order Lysobacterales; family Lysobacteraceae; genus Xanthomonas; species Xanthomonas sp. NCPPB 2866. The sequence continues at coordinate 21,705 of NZ_JCAQOC010000002.1, forward strand.
ACGCCCTGGCGGCCGTCGATGATGAACGCCAGGAAGAAGCCCCGGCATTCCTTGATGACGAAGGCCCGGCCGATGACCTGCCGCCGCCGCCGTATCGAACGCAGAGCCTGCCGCAAATCCTGGCGGCCCTGCCCGATGACGAGCTGGCGAGCTGGCCCGGCGAGCTGGCCGACCAGGAGCGGGAACGACGCATTGCGGCTAAATGATGATAAGCACCTTTACTCATTCGCTCATTGTGCTATGATGCAATGAGTAAGCCATCATCCGCACTACACCGGGAGAACACATGAAAGTCATTGCCGTGCTGAACCAGAAGGGCGGGAGTGGAAAAACCACCATCGCCACCCATCTTGCCCGCGCCTTGCAACTGGACGGCGCCGACGTGCTGCTAGTCGATTCCGACCCCCAGGGCAGCGCCCGCGATTGGTCAGCCGTGCGGGAAGATCAACCGCTAACCGTTGTCGGTATCGACCGGCCGACCATTGACCGGGACGTGAAGAACGTAGCTCGCAAGGTGGATTTTGTCGTGATCGACGGCGCACCCCAGGCGGCCGACCTGGCCGTGTCGGCCATCAAGGCGGCCGACTTCGTGCTGATTCCGGTGCAGCCATCGCCTTACGACATTTGGGCCACGGCCGACCTGGTGGAGCTGGTCAAGCAGCGCATCGAGGTCACGGACGGAAAACTACAGGCCGCCTTTGTCGTATCGCGTGCCATCAAGGGCACCCGCATTGGCGGCGAAGTCGCCGAAGCCCTGGCAGGCTACGAGCTGCCCATTCTGGAATCCCGCATCACGCAGCGCGTGAGCTATCCCGGCACGGCTGCCGCCGGCACGACCGTTCTTGAATCCGAGCCGGACGGCGATGCAGCGGCCGAGGTTCGCGCCCTGGCCGCCGAAATCCAGCAAAAACTCATTTGAGACTTTGAGGAAATAAAGAAATGAGCAAAGCAGCAACCACACTCAGCGCCGGCCGCCCGAGCGCACGCACGGACAAATCCAAAGCCGCCACACTTGCCAGCCTGGCCGACGACGCCGCCAGCATGAAGCGGGTCAATTTTGAACTGTCGGCCGACCAGCACACCAAGCTGAAAATCTACGCAACCCGGCAGGGCAAGACCATCAAGGAACTATTGACCGAGTATGTCGCCAGCCTGCCGGATTGACGCTCAAACACGCATTTACTCATTTGAATTTTAGCGGCTAAAGGGCGAAACC